>CAYOVC010000054.1:0-11706 GCA_964407305.1 uncultured Bacteroidaceae bacterium
GGCCATTATTAAAAGTCGATTTTTCTGTTTTTTTTGAGAGAATCGATAAAAATTAGCTAATTTCGCATGTTACTCAACACAAAACACTTATAAGGGTATGCAGGAGAAGAGTTATAATGCTGATAACTGCATTGATAATCCGAAATCGGTTTTTACTGTTCTGACGACAAAGGAGAAGGAATTTCTAAAGCAGAACTATACATGTGCCTTTTACAAAAAAGGTGAGATCATTTTTAAGGAGGGTGATAAACCCATCGGTCTGATGAGCCTTTCAGAGGGCAAGGTCAAGATCTTCAAAGAGGGTGTTGGCGGCAGGGAGCAGATCGTTCGCATGGCGAAGCCTGTTGGATTTATCGGCTACAGGGCGCTGTTTGCTGAAGAAAATCATACAGCTACCGGGGTTGCAATTGAGGACTCGGTTGCCTGTATTGTTGATAAGGACAGTCTTTATAAAGTCATGCGCAGCAACCCTGAACTGGCAATCAGCATCGTTAAATCATTCGCCACCGAATTGGGATTTTCAAATCAGAGAACGGTAACACTTACACAGAAACACATCCGGGGCAGACTTGCAGAATCACTGATATTCCTGAAAGACACCTACGGGTACGAAGATGATGAGAAAACCATCAAGATCTATCTGTCAAGAGAAGATGTAGCCAACTTGTCCAATATGACCACCAGCAATGCTATCCGAACCCTCTCATCATTTGCACAGGAAGGGATTATATCTATTGACGGACGCAAGATCAAGATCCTCGACCTGCAAAAACTGGAAAGGATCAGCGATCTTGGATAGGGATTTGAACTGCCTCTTCAGTAAAGAGACGGCATGAAATATCTGACCTATATTTTTACCTATACAGTCCTTCGACTGCTGGCATTACTGCCCCTTTCTGTTCTTTACCTGAAAGCTGATTTCCTGGGTTTCATACTCAACCATGTTGCCGGATACCGGAAAGGAGTGATTACCGGCAACCTTTCAAGTGCTTTCCCCGAAATGTCTCCGAAAGAGATAACTGCCATCAGAAGTAAGTTTTACAGGCACCTGGCAGATCTGATCATTGAGATCGCTGTGATCCAGTTCTATCCGAAAGCAAGGCTCGAAAAAATGTTCAGGTTTGTTAATCCCGAACTTGTGGAAAAGTATTATCGCGAAGGAAGAGATGTGATTGTTATGGGCGGACATTATAACAACTGGGAGTGGTCCTCTCCATTCTCATACACTTTCAAGCACCAGTTGATCGGTGTTTACAGACCGCTGCATAATGTCTATTTCGACCGGACGTATAAAAAAATACGGACACGCTTTGGAGCCGATGTTGTACCGATGGGCAGCATCGGCAGAAAGCTCTTTGAATATTCCAAAAGGAGTGTTCCAACGATCACAGGAATGATCGGTGATCAGCGGCCAATAATAAACCATGTTCAATACTGGACAACATTCCTGAATCATGCAACCGGCTTCTTTACCGGAAGCGAAAAGCTGGCAAAAAAATTCGATGCGGTGGTTGTATTCGGACACATTCGGAAAATAAAAAGAGGTGTTTACAGTGCAACATTTGAACTTATCACCGACAACCCCTCTGCCACGGCACCCAATGAGATCACCAGGAAATTTGCCGGGCTACTGGAAAAAGAGATTCTTGATGAGCCTGCATACTGGCTCTGGAGCCACAACAGGTGGAAATTCAGTTATGCGGACTGGTTGAAGTCAAATCCCCGCCCTTCTTCCACAAATCCCTCAGCTTAAGGTACTTTAACCTGACTTCCCTTGCGCCAATCTTGCTGATGGTGTATCCCGGGGTGCCGTCAAGGAACCCCATTCTAAAGAAATAATCATTCATGAAGCGCCAGCAAGTATGCAAAACCCTTTGCAATACACTGGTGCGAATTCCCATCTGGTAATAAGAATTCGCATGGATGGTCGAAAACTTATCCATTTGGATTAAATGCTCATCTATGGTATAATAGGAGTAGTGCAGCAGGTCCCCCTTAAGAAAACTCTTTTGTGCATCCGGATCAAGTATAAATTTATCGTGGGGGTTTACACCTCCCCATCGTCCCCTCCTTGCATCCCAAAGCCGCAATTTCCTTGACGGGTACCAGGTGGTATGACGGATCCATTTCCCGCAATAATTGGTCAGCCTGTTAAAATAGTAACCGTCATGCTGCCAGTTATGCTTCACCGCCTGAATCGACGCTTTTAAACGTTCAGACAGGGCCTCATCAGCATCGAGCGACAGAATATATGGAAACCTGGCCTGTGTGATTGCCCAGTTCTTCTGATCGATATGGCTGTGAAAGGTGTGCTGTATAAATCGCACTCCCATCGCACGGCAGATCTCTTCCGTCCGGTCCGCAGAGTATGAATCAACCACCAGGATCTCGTCAGCCACATCTGTTACCGATTCCAGACACCTGGCTATGTTCCTCTCCTCATTATATGTAATAACAACTACTGAAAGCCTGATTTTCATCTATTCCCTGATATATATGCGCTTCACACGTTCTGGTATACTGGTTAATATTTCATAAACAATTGTATCCAATTGCCCGGCCATCCTGGAAACCGGACAGTTCCTCCCAAATAACTCAACTTGATCACCAACTGTTGCACCGTTATCTGTAATATCGAGCATGGTCATGTCCATGCAAATATGTCCGATGGTAGGAGCAAAACCACCATTCAGATAAAATGAGTAATTCCCGTTTCCCAGGTGTCTGTTGATCCCGTCAGCATACCCAACAGGTATCGTAGCAATCCTTGAGGGACGTTTCACTACGCCACTTCTGCCGTATCCTACCGATTCACCGGGAGCTACCTCCCTGATCTGGGAAATGATGGTCCTGAATGTACTAACAGGCTCCAGCTTCTTGTTAACTCCCTGTCCATACAAACCGATCCCTACTCGCACCATATCCATCTGCAGCTCAGGAAAACGCTCAATGCCGGAGGTATTCAGGGCATGCAACAATATCTCATCCCCGACAACCGGTTGTAACAGCCCGGCCATTTTTTGCAGCGCGGCAACCTGCAACCTGGTAAATTCATCAAGTGAAGGATCATCACTTCCGGCGAGGTGTGTAAACAAGCTTTTTACCTTCATCTCCCTGGCAGCAAGCTGTCTGGTAAGCCAGTCGAGATCCTTTTCTTCAAATCCCAACCGGTGCATACCTGTATCAAGTTTAATATGTACAGGTTGGTTGGAAAGTCCCATATAACGACAATCCTTTAAAAATCTTTCGAGCCCCTCTCTGCTGTATATCTCCGGCTCAAGTTGATTTTCCAGCAGCTTCCTGTAATCACCGGGGTCGGTATTCATTACCATAACGGGAAGTTGTACGCCCGATTTCCTGAGCCTGATCCCTTCATCAGGAAACGCTACGGCCAGGTAATCGATCTTCTCGTGTTGCAGGAACTCCGCAATTTCATGTGCACCTGCACCGTAGGAGAGTGCTTTCACCATTACCATAATCCTTGTAGAGGGTTTCAGAAGGGAGCGGTAATAATTAAGGTTACGGACCATCTCACTGATATTGATCTCCAACACAGTTTTATGATACTGCAGCTGAAGTTGCCGGGTGATATCCTCAAAATGAAATTTTCTTGCGCCTTTGATCAGCACAGCTGAGTTCTCAATCTCTTTCGGGTCAAATTTCTGCAGAAACGTTTCTGTATCATGAAAAAACATGGTTCCCCCGGGAAACTGATCCCTCTGTCCGGCAATATTATCTCCTATACAGTAGATTTGCTGAATATCCTTAAACTTCAGCAGTCCGGCAACCTCCCCGTAGAGCGTCCGGTCATCCAAACCGCTCTGGTATAGATCAGACAGGATCACCAATTTATCATTGTGACTCTGCTGCTGCATCAATACATCAAGGGCAACCTTCAGTCCGGCAAGGTCTGAATTGTAGACATCGTTGACCAATGTAGAGCCATGCAATCCCTTCAGTGTTTCAAGCCGCATCTCAACCGGCTCCAGCTGCTGAAGCAACTGATCTATCCGGTTAAACGCTATGCCCAACTCTTTCATCAACACAACCACATGGATCAGGTTCTCCACGGAGGCATCGTCTGAAAATGGCAGTGAAAAACGGTGGCTCTCCTGTCCGGTGGAAACATCCAGCACCTTTTGCCCCTCCTTTAATTGTAAAATCTGACAGGTATAATCAGCCTCGCCGGTATATGCCCAACTGATCATTTCCAGCTTGAGCTCCTTGAGATAATCACCTGTGCGCTTACCGTCGACATATGTATCTGACCGGTATACCAGTTTTTTACTGTTTCGGAACAGTTGCAGTTTTTCCCGAAGCTTTTCACTATCGGAGCGAAAATTTTCGCTGTGTGCAGAACCGATATTTGTCAGTATGCCGATATCGGGAGCAATCATCCGCTCAAGCTTCAGCATCTCCCCGGGAAGCGATATCCCTGCCTCGATAACAGCAACCTGGTAGCGGCCTGACAATTGCCAGAGCGACAATGGCACGCCAAGCTGAGAGTTGTAGCTGCGGGGACTTCTCACCACACTCATTTCGTGCTGAAGCATTTGAGACAACCACTCTTTTACAATGGTCTTCCCATTGCTCCCGGTAATACCAATAACCATTCCGGGAAATGATCTCCGCCGCTCAGCTGCCAACACCTGCAGTGCAGTAAGAGCATCCTTAACGAAACAGAAAGAGGCCTCCTCCATTCCATTCATCTGCGGCTGCCTGTCTGTTAGGAAACAGCGCACACCCCGGTTGTATAATTCATCTATATAATCATTCCCGTCATGGCGCTCACCCCGTATCGCAACGAACATAACATCCTCAATGCCGGGAAGCGACCTGCTGTCGGTTGCCACTTGCCGAACAAAGCGATCACTTACACCCATTACCGTTCCGTTGGTAATCCTGGCTACCTGTTCAAGTTTAATCGCATCACGGATCATCTCCATCACTATCTTCTTTTTTTACCTGCTTCATTGCGGTAGCACTTCCTGCAAAGCGGCTCATATACATTTGTTTCACCGAGGACCACCAGTTTGTCCTCATCAGACATTCTGTGAGAGTGGCTGGCAAGACTACCACAGCGGACACAGATCGCATGCACCTTTGTAACATATTCTGCTGTTGCCAGCAAAGAGGGTATCGGTCCGAACGGCTTTCCCCTGAAATCCATATCCAGACCGGCTACAATTACACGTAAACCATTATTTGCAAGCTTGTTACAAACCTCAACAAGTCCCTCGTCAAAAAACTGGGCCTCATCGATCCCTACAACATCAACATCTCCCGACAAGAGCAGGATGTTCTGGGCCGAATCAACAGGGGTTGAACGGATGCAGTTCTCATCGTGCGACACCACCTCCTCGGATGAATAGCGCACATCAACCTTCGGCTTAAATATCTCCACCCGCAGACGCGCAAATTCCGCCCTTTTCAACCTGCGGATCAGCTCCTCGGTCTTGCCCGAAAACATGGAACCGCAGATCACCTCTATCCATCCGCCCTTTTTTGCATCCTTTATGGTATCCTCAAGAAACATTCAAGAAAATCTTAATAACTCTTCAATATCTTCTTTGGTTATTATTGTAACTTTGCCGTCAGATTGCATTGTTAATCCATTAAAAACATTCGTTTTACAACAATGTGACCACGAACTGTCCGTTAAAATAAATGAGTAAAACTGATCATTGAACCATGGAAATTAAACATACCATTGAAATATTGACTAAAGATATACAAGATATAGAAAATCTTGTGCGAAACCTGAATAAATATCCCACGCCACCCAGGATTGAGATCGACCTGGCCATGACGAAACTTCGAAACGTTTACGAATTACTGGCTATGATCTCTTCGGATCTGCGTAAAGATCTTGAGAAGGAAACAGAGGGTTATACAGATGTACCAATACAAACATCCGGAATACCCGGCAGGGAGGAGATGCAGCAACCGGCAGGTGGAGAGCAACAGCCAAATTCAGGTTCACCGGAACCACCTCTGCCCAAACCTGCTGAAGAGGAAGCCGGAAAGAAAGAGATGGAGCAGACCATGGACAAAAGCAGTGGAGCAGTCGCGGAAGAAAGCCAGAAAAAAGCCCCGGAAAAGAAGGAGAAGGCGGAAGAAAGTCAGACAGAATTTCAGGAAGGAACCCCTGTGCAAAAGAAGGAGTTTATCGAAGAGAGAATGGAAGAGGCAGCCGGCAACAGGAGCCAGGAACCGGTACCTGAAAAATTCAAAGAAGAGGTTAAAAAGGCATCCATTATTGCTGAAAAATTTGCTGCCAACAAAAGTATCAATGAAAAAATAGCTCCTGAAAAAACAACCGATCTCTCTTCAAAGCTTACCGGTGAACCGATCGACTCAGTCAAGAGGAACATCGGTATCAACGACAGGTTCCTGATCATCCGGGAACTGCTGAATGGCGATAATGAGGGGTACAACCAACTTGTTCAGCAGCTGGATACATGCCAGGGATTTGACCAGGCGTATGGGCTGATTGAAAAAAGCTTTCCTGACAAAATGGACCATGAAGGTGTAGAACTGCTTATAAGATTGTCACGCAGAAGATTTCTCTCAAAAGATGTCTAAACTATACCTGATACCCACCCCCATCGGCAACCTGGATGATATTACCATCAGAGCTGTCAGGATCCTGGAAGAGGTGGACCTTTTACTGGCAGAGGACACCCGCAAAACCGGCTTTCTGCTGAAGCACCTGCGCATCAGCAAACCGGTCCGTTCTTACCACAAATTCAATGAACATAAGATTTTAGAGGAAATTGTCGGGCACATCAGTGAAGGAACAGTAACCGGATTGGTAACTGATGCCGGAACACCAGGAATATCCGACCCTGGTTTTCTGTTGGTAAGAGCGTGCATCAAAAATGAGATTGATGTTGAATGCCTTCCTGGCGCAACAGCCTTTATCCCTGCAATAGTAAATTCGGGACTTCCATCGGAAAGATTTGCTTTCGAAGGCTTCCTGCCGCAGAAGAAAGGCCGTCAAAAAAGACTCCGGAGCTTGCAGGATGAAGAGAGAACCATGCTGTTTTATGAATCACCCTTTCGCATTCTCAAGACACTGGAAGAGTTTAAAACCTGCTTTGGTGAAAACAGGCAGGCATCTGTCTCCCGGGAACTTACAAAAATACACGAGGAGACCGTCAGAGGAACAATTTCAGAGCTGATAAAATACTACACCAGTCATACCGTTAAAGGCGAATTTGTGATCGTTATCGCCGGAAAAAAAGATTAACCACCATAAAATAATACCTATATATCTTTTTTTGTTCGTTTTCGTACACTTAACATCCGGTATCGTTCATAAATAAAAATCGATTAATGAACATTTTTGTCGTTTATGTGTTTAATATTTAAATGATTAAATGATTTGGCACACTTTATGTTAAATCATAGACAAACACTTAAAAATTGCGTACAATGAAAACAATAATCGACACAAAAAGGACAAGCAAGGTACTGGTTTCAATGGTAATCTTAACAATGGTAGCTTTTGCCGGTTACGGACAGGGACTGCTCATTGAGGGTGCATCAAAATTGCTTCATGCTGTATTGGGACCAAAACCCGAATCCATTTCTTTTACAATACCTGCTAATTTTATCCCTGCCCATGAAGCGGAGGGTGAAAATTTTAGTTTTAATACCGTTCGGTTTGATGACATGGATATGGAAGAGTTTATGTTAAAGAGTGATAGTGAAGTTGAGGTTCTGATCAGTTTCCATGTAAACAGCCTGGAAGTAAGTTATGAAAACGCGCTTTGTACCGAATCGTGGATGGCAGAACCGTTCAGCAATGAACTGGAAGAAACAGCTGCTGTTGAGTCGTGGATGGCAGAACCGTTCAGCAATGAACTGGAAGAAACATCTGCTGTTGAGTCATGGATGGCAGAATCGTTCAGCAATGAACTGGAAGAAACAGTTGCTGTTGAGTCTTGGATGGCAGAGGCATTGTACGAGGGGGTGGAGACTGGGATTGAAGTTGAATACTGGATGACGGAACCGTTGGTACATGAGAATGAAATAGTAACAGAAGATTGGATGTCCACCCTACTCAGGTAACCAACTAAATACCCCGATTATTCATTGTACCATCATCACGCGAAATATTTCACGGCCGGACTCATCATTGAGCCGGCCGTTTATTTTTTCTAAAAAGGTACATCACCGTTATTGTTAAGCAGGTCTGTATGATCAGAAAGATCATTGTTAATTTTCGACTGGAACGTTGCAGTTGGGTTTCCGTTCTCATCTTCAAAAACATTAACAGTCTCTTCAAGATTGGAAAACCGGGCAAATTCTTTTTGAAATTTAAGCTGTACATCCCCGATCGGACCGTTCCTGTGTTTAGCGACAATAATCTCTGCGATCCCCCTGAGGGAGTTGCCCTCCTCATCCGTATCGAGCCCGTAATACTCGGGTCTGTGAATAAACAGGACAAGGTCAGCATCCTGTTCTATGGCTCCCGACTCCCTTAAATCGGAAAGTTGCGGGCGCTTATTACCCGATCTCATCTCAACACTCCTGTTAAGCTGAGACAGTGCGATAATGGGAACATTCAGTTCCTTTGCAATGCCTTTCAATGAACGGCTGATTGTGCTTACCTCCTGTTCCCTGCTACCACTGGCATGGCCCTGTCCGGCCGTCATCAACTGCAGGTAATCTATGACAATCGCCTGAACATCATACTTCTGTTTCAGCCTTCGGCACTTCGCCCTCAACTCAAAGATAGAGATAGCCGGCGTATCGTCGATATATATAGGAGCCTGCTCCAGGTCCTTGATCTTGTATTCCAGCTGCTCCCACTGATAGTTTTCAAGACGGCCGTTCCTGATCTTATCCGATGGCAGTTGGGTCTCTGCAACGATCAGCCTGTTTACCAGCTGAAGTGACGACATCTCCAGCGAGAAAAAGGCGATGGGTCGATCATGCTCCACAGCAATATTTCTCGCCATCGACAACACAAATGCAGTTTTACCCATAGAGGGCCTTGCTGCAATAATGATTAGGTCGGAAGGCTGCCAGCCGGACGTAAGTCTGTCGAGCTGGGAATAGCCTGAAGGAACGCCGCTCAGACTATCTTCCCGCTTGCCTGCCTCTTCAATCTGATGCAGTGCATCTGAAATCAGCTTGTTGATCTTAACCGTCTCTTTCTTAATGTTACCTTCTGCAATATTCAGCAGTTCGCGTTCTGAGAAGTCGAGCAGATCATCCACATCGATTGTCTCATCGTACGATTTAGTCTGAATCTCGGAAGAGACCCTGATCAGCTCGCGCTGGATATACTTCTGTGCAACGATCCGCGCATGGTACTCCAGGTGTGCAGCCGACCCTACCCTGCTGGTAAGCTGAGATATATACGTAGCACCTCCCACCTCCTCCAACTGTTCCCGCTTGCGAAGCTCCTCGGTGATGGTCAGCAGATCGATCGGCTTCTCCCTGCTGGACAGATCCATGGCTGTGCGATAGATCTTCTGATGCGACTCCTGGTAAAAACTCTCGGGTGTCAGAATATCAAGTACGGAAAGGATCGCATCCCTCTCAAGCATGATTGCACCCAGCACAGCACTCTCGAGGTCGAGTGCCTGTGGAGGGATCTTTCCATGATCTGCCGCAATAATATTTACCTTCTTTCCCTGGTTGTTCTGTTTGTTTGCCATGAGCCCAAATCTTTAAGAGACCAAAGGTAAAAAATGAAGACACTTTCCCTGCACAAATCCTTCACAGATTTGTGAACAGAATGTCCGAAGTTATAATTAACAATTGTTGAAAAGCATATGATAATCTCTATTCCCGATTTTTATCGAACTGCTGGATAAGGTGGAATAGATTCACTAATTTTGCCGGAAAGGAGGAACAGGTGATTTTATTTTCAGATGCAAAGATCAATATCGGTTTACAGGTTCGCAACAAACGCGACGATGGGTTTCATGACATTTCAACGCTGATGGTTCCGGTTCCTCTCAGGGATATCATTGAAATAAACAGTTCGGAAAAGAACGACAAGGATTTCTCAATGGGTCAGTCAGGTATTACCGTACCGGGACAACAAGAGGATCATCTTTGTTTCAGGAGTTGGAAGCTCTTCTGCAAAGCTGCCGGAAAAATCAAAGTCCAAATCCATCTCCACAAACGCATACCGATCGGAGCCGGACTGGGAGGAGGTTCATCCAATGCCGTAGCTGTTTTGAAGGGACTCAATACATTATCGGGAAATGCATTAGCGAAAGCTGACCTGCTACACCTTGCTGGTCAGCTCGGTAGCGATTGCAGCCTGTTTGTCGACAATAAACCTGCTTTTGCCGGGGGCCGTGGTGACATCCTTTCAGAATCAAAAGTGGATCTCAAAGGAATCTACATGATACTGCTTCATCCCGGTCTTGCAATAAACACGGCATGGGCCTATAAAAATATTACTCCCGATAAAAAAAGGGAAAACCTGAAAAATCTGCTTTCAGCCCCATCCGATACCTGGAAAACCACTGTAACAAATGATTTTGAACCTGTTGTATTTGAAGTATATCCGGAAGTTGCAAGCCTAAAGGCTGAACTCTACCTGGCCGGCGCATTCTTTACCTCCATGTCGGGAAGTGGCTCAACCGTATTCGGCCTTTTCAAAGAGAAGCCAGAGCTCAGCAGGGAACTCAAAAAGCACCTCTTGTGGGAGGGACAGCTCTAATCCAGTTCCAAATCAAAGATCACCTTCGACTTGGAAACACGTTCGCCCTCATTGGCATGTATTTTTACGATGGTCCCCGCCCTGTCACTAAAAACTGTGTTTTTCATCTTCATTGCCTCCAAAATCATCAGGGGCTCACCCTCCTTAACGCGCTGTCCTTCTTTTACATATATTTTTGTAATCGTGCCTGGAATGAATGAGGATACCTTGCTCTCATCCTTCGGCACCCAGGGCTTGCGGTCGAGAAATTTTTTGTTGAGCTCAGTGGTATATTTCCTGAATTCCACAACAAACTCCTTTGTAACGGCAAGCGGCTCTCTCTTTTTTTTCTGACCTGTCCTACTGTTCGGTGTCATGTTGTCGCGATTTAAAATGGGGGTATACCATGTTTTTTCTTCGGCATACCAATTTCCTTGTTTTCACTCACCTCAAGCGCATGTTTCAGCACCCGGCGCGTCTCCGACGGCTCGATCACTGAATCAATAAACCCCTTTGCTGCAGCAACATAAGGATTCGCAAATTTTTCTATGTACTCCGCCACTTTCTCCCTCCGTACTTTATCGGGATCATCTGCAGTAGAGATCTCTTTCCTGAAGATTATATTTGCCGCACCCTCTGGTCCCATAACAGCCACCTCTGCATCAGGCCATGCAAACACAAAATCTGCCCTTAAATGTCTGGAGTTCATTGCAATATACCCACCTCCATAAGCCTTCCTGAGGATCACCGTAACTTTTGGAACCGTAGCTTCGCTATAAGCATACAACACTTTGGCCCCGTGCCTGATCACGCCTGCATGCTCCTGATCAACCCCCGGGAGATAACCGGGCAGGTCAACCAGGGTCACAATGGGAATATTGAATGCATCACAATACCTGATGAACCTGGCCGACTTATCGGAAGAGTCGACATCGAGGACCCCTGCCAGAACCTTTGGCTGATTGGCAACAAAACCAACCGTTTTACCATCAATCCGGCCAAAGCCGATCACAATATTGGCGGCCCAGTTCTCC
>CAYOVC010000055.1:0-11557 GCA_964407305.1 uncultured Bacteroidaceae bacterium
GCATTACATCATCGAAAGCTTCGCTGAGCGCCTGAAATGATGGTCCGGCTTCCCTGATCGCGAATGTTCGGGTAAATTCAGAGTACCTGATAGAGTCAAGAAAATTGGCAAGATCCCTGTTGGTACGGTCAACATACCTGATCATCGCCCAGACCTGGTAGACCATCGCCCCGACAATCAGCACCGGTGTAAAAATAAAGGTGCCACTCAATGTAACAAAAAGTAGCAAACAGGTCGCTGTGAGCAGCAGGACCCTGATAATTATATTAACCCTGAATTGCTTATAAACCATGCTTCTCCATTCTTCTGTAAAGCGATGTACGTGTCAGCCCCAACTGCGTAGCGGCCTGCGTGATGTTCCCCTGGTTCTGCTTCATCACCTTGCTGATCACCGCCTTCTCAATCTCATCCAGGTCATAGGTTTCGAAAACCGGATCGCCCGCTGTTGAGGCGCGCTCAGACGATAGCATAAAATCTTCTGGACCCAGGCTGGAATTTTCACTCATGATCACCGCCCTCTCAATGGCGTGCTGCAACTCCCTGACGTTCCCGGGCCAGTTGTACTGGTTCAGTTTCTTGAGGGCCGATGACTGGATGTTTCGTATGGACTTCTTGTATTTTTTGCTATAAATCTTGAGAAAATGTTCCGAGAGGATCGGAATGTCACCTGTACGTTCCCTGAGTGGCGGGAGATGGATCTCCACCGTGTTGATCCTGTAGAGCAGGTCCTGCCTGAAGTTTCCGCTCTTTACATCGTCATGGATATTGTTGTTGGTGGCACAGATCAGCCTGACATCCACAGGCAGCGGTTTGGCAGCGCCGACCCTTACGACCTCACGGCGTTCAATCACCGTGAGTAATTTCGATTGCAGCGGGTAGGAGAGGTTGCCGATCTCATCCAGGAAAAGCGTACCTCCCGAGGCAATTTCAAACCTTCCCTGTTTCATTTTATGTGCATCGGTGAAGGCGCCCTTCTCATGACCGAACAATTCGCTTTCAAAGAGCGTCTCCGCAATGGAGCCCAGGTCGACACTTATAAATACCTCCTCTTTCCGTAAAGAGTTACGGTAGATCGCCCTGGCAACAAGCTCCTTTCCCGTACCGTTCTCTCCCAAAATCAACACATTGGCATCGGTGGCGGCCACCTTCTTGATGGTTTTGAATACCTCCTGCATTTCAGGGGAGTTACCAATAAAATCAGTGAATGGCTGGTCCAGTACCGCGCTGATCTCCTGCTGCTTCATCCGTAGGGATTCTGCCTGCATCCTGCTTCGGCGAAGATTTACAGCCGAATTGATGGTGGCCAGTATCTTCTCATTCTGCCACGGCTTTAAAATAAAATCGGTGGCACCTGCCTTGATTGCCCTTACAGCCTTTTCGGCATCACCATAGGCTGTTATGAACAGTACCACGGCATTGGGATCATGATCAAGAATCACCTGCAGGGCATCAAACCCCTCCTGGCCGCTGATGGCGTCTTTCGTGAAATTCATATCGAGCAGGATCACATCCCAGTTCTCCTTCTTCATCATCTCCGGGATGAGCTCCGGACCAGTAAGTGTTTCGATCTGTTCGACTTGTTGCCTGAGCAACAGCTTTAATGCAAACAAAATGTCTTCGTTGTCATCTACAACCAGTATTTTGCCTTTTTTTTCTTCCATCTACATCACGCTTTAGGTATTATTTTCAACATATCTTGTTATTTTATCCAACCGGCAGGCGACCTGGCCTGCATCATGCGGATCGATAAAACAACGTGCAATGTTCATCAAACTCCCGCAAATCGAATGCCTTTCTTACTAATTGGTTAAGATACAAAGCATTTTTTATGCTACGGACCTTGCAAATATAATAAAAAGGTGTACGTTTTCGAACACCCCGGTCTCATTATCGAACATTTTTTTTCAGCCGGTGAATAACTCGTTTGCCAGTTAATGGATTGATATTCAAAAAAGTATTTTCTTTGGTACAATAAATGTAAAATTCTGAGGAAAAATCGCATTATGGACGGAATGGATCGTAAAATTGAAAAGAAAAAGGGGATTACAAAAAATCAGGCCCTCTACGGAACCGCCACTCTGGGCATCCTGGCTCTGCTGGCCATTGCAATCTTCGGAGATAAAGGTTCAAAATACAATGTGGATGTATCCAGGATCACGATCGATGAGGTGGTCAGGGATGTTTTCCAGGATTATATTACGGAGCAGGGAACGGTCCAGCCCATCAGGACCATCTTTCTGGACGCCATTGAGGGGGGAAGGGTAGAGGAAATTTTTATTGAGGAGGGCGACCTTGTATCGGAAGGCGATGTCATCCTGCGGATGAGTAACAACAATTTATTACTGGAGATAACAAACAATGAGGCTCAGGTAGTACGTGCTGTCAATGAACTGCGAACGGCCAGGTTGCTGATGGACCAGCAGAAACTTGCCAACAAGCAACAGATCATTGAGCTTTCAACCAGTGTTACCCGGCAGAAAAGGATTTTTGAGAACAATAAAATACTGGTTGAACAAAACCACATCTCAGCCGAGGAGTTTGAACAATCGAAGGAGGCATATGAATCATCACTGGCACAATTGAAGCTGGTGAGGGAGAACTATCAGAATGATTCAATCTACAGGGCCATACAAATCAGTTCGCTTGAATCGTCGGTTGAAAGCATGGAGAAAAGCATGCAGATCATCCGCCGTCGGCTTGAGAACCTGAATCTGAAGGCACCGGTGGACGGGGAGCTGGCCAGTCTCACCCCGGAGATCGGACAGGTGATCAACTATGGCAACAGGATCGGCACGATCAATATCCTCGATTCCTATAAACTGAGGGCAGATATTGATGAGCACTATATTGCGCGGATACAAACCGGACTAGAGGCAGCATGCGAATTTGCCGGCTCCTTCTATCCTGCTGAAATAGTGAAGGTCTACCCGGAGGTACAGAATGGCCGGTTTGGTGTCGACCTGGTCTTTACAGATGCTGTGCCGGAACAGATCAGGATCGGACAGGCATCCCGGATCAGGCTCCAGCTGGGTGAGTCAAGACAGGGTTTGCTGCTTCCAAAAGGCGGATTCTATAATAAAACCGGTGGCCAATGGATTTTTGTAGTTGATCCGTCGGGTGATTTTGCGGTAAAAAGAGACATCAGTATCGGTAGACAGAATCCCAGGTATTATGAGGTGCTCGACGGACTCGAAGAGGGTGAAAGGGTGATAACATCTGGTTATCAGCATTTTGCCGATCATGATAAACTGGTTCTGAAAAACAATCGATGATCGTTAAAAGAATGTATAACAGGCTGTTGTGCGACATTTCATTATCGCAAATTGAAATAGAATTTTTACCATGTCGCAAAAGGGCCGTGTGCCGGACTGGATCAAAACCAATATATTTCAGCCCTTTGGGACATGCCCGCGGATTGAAAATAAATATAGACAGATGAGAAAGATCATTATTTCCACATTGTTATTATCCCTGTTGAACAGCGGACTTTATGCACAGGAGAAAAAGGTTTGGTCGCTCGATGAATGCATCTCCTTTGCCATGGAGAATAACATTGCTTTGAAGCGGCAGGAGTTAACGACGGAACTTGACAGGAAGGATCTTACGCAGAGCAAGTTGAATCTGCTTCCGAACCTCAACGGACAGGTGGAGCATAACCTGGGATCGGGACGGGTACTGGACCGTGGTACCTACCAGTGGGTGAACACAGATGTAAGTCAGGGCGACCTCGGGGTGATAAGCAGCGTAACCCTGTTTGGTGGTTTGAAAGGATATCACTCCATCAAAAAGGCAGAGGCCGGTTTTTTGGCCTCGAAGGCAAATCTTGAGCTGATGGAGAATAACCTGGTACTGCAGGTCATGACCGCTTACCTGGAGCTGCTCAGAAGAGAGGAGCTGTATGAGATCGCAGTGGAGAAGGCAAGGATCACGAAATTGCAGGTCGAGCGAATGCAGAAACTCCTGGAGGTGGGAAATGCCTCAGCGGGAGAACTCCTGGAGGTGAAGGCGCAGTCATCCAATGAGCAGTACAACCAGACACTGGCAAAGAATGCCAAGGATGTGGCGCGGCTCGAACTTGCTCAGTTGCTCAATCTTTCAGAGCCTGGGTCATTCGAAATAGAGGCTCCGCCTATAACCGGACCCTCCCCCCTGCAACTGCCCGATCTGGAATCAGTATATGCCAATGCTGTTGCCATTTTGCCACAGATCAAAGGAGCAGAGCACCATATCACCTATTCCGAGAAGAACCTTGCCGTGGCGCGGGGAGAGCTCTCCCCCGAGGTCTACCTGAAGGCGCTCTACTACTCCAACTACAGCGATAAGCTTATCAATCCGCGCGAAATTGATCCTCAAAACCCGGAGCTCGAATACCGTGTTCCGCAGCAGGTGCTCGACAACCAGTACAGGCAGGTTTCGGTTGGGGTGCGTATTCCTTTGTTCAACAAATGGCAAAGCAGGACCAATATCAGCAAGGCAAAAATTGACTTAATAGATGCCCGGTATAAACTGGAAGATTCAAAGCAGCAGCTTTTCAAGGAGATACAGAAGTACCATTCCGATGCTGGGGCAGCGATGGACAATTTCCTGGCAGCCCAGGAGTCGGCCGCGAATTACGAGGAGGCCTTTCGTTACGCCGAAGAGCGCTACAAAGTAGGAATGGCAACGGCACTCGAGTTGGAGGAGGCGAGGAACAGGCTCTTTACAGCCATGGCCAGTCGCATTACAGCCAAGTATGTGTTTGTGTTCTATATGGAGATCCTCAATTTTTACCAGGGCAATGCGATCTCGATCTAGGGATCTGCTGCGATCTGCTGTTATCTGCTGCTATCCGAATCAGAAATTGCCGGGTAAAAATACCCCATCCCTTAAAATACCGGCTCCTTTAGCCATTTTTTCATTGAAACTTGTATTTTTGCTTCTCTAACCCAAACCTGATGAAGCGATTACTTTACCTCCTCTTAATTATTGCAGGGCTTACCGCCCCAGTCAACTCCCAGGTAATTAACTTTGGTAAAACATTGCCTATGAGGGCATTCAGCCTTACTGTTGCCCCGGCATACAATGTAGGTAACTTCTACCATCCTTTTCTTAAGGGGGTATCCTACGTGGCCATGGCCGGATATGGAATAGGTTATGACATCGATGTGAACCTGAAGTATGCTTATTTTAATAATGGTTCGGATTTTATCGGTGCCGATCTGCAGTACCTCTTCAGGGAGACACGCAAGAGCTATTACTCATTTTTCGGCGGGTTCCACAAATGGGAGGAGTACGGGATCGACCTCACCCTGAGCTACACCCACACACCCCAGTACTGGGCCAATCTGTCGGTGGGTCTCGACCTCGATGTCGATTTCTCCAACCAGCTCGAGCTGCGCGCATGGATACCGCTCAATTTCGGAATCAATCTCGACGACAGGTATTTTCTGTTCTTTGAGTACAACCTTCCCGCCACCGAACGTGCCTGGGATATCCTCACCGCCGGCGTCACCTTCATTTTCAGGTAACGGGAGATTGCCTTTTCAGGTAACGGGGGATCGCTCCTCTGCTGCTGCAGTTGATCCCGTTGCCTGCGGATCGCTGCGCTCCTCAGGTGATGAAATGCGTTCAGCCGGAGGCTATATGAGCCCGGGCTATTGGAGGCTTTCGTTGCTGTAGACCAGTTCACCGCCCGAGTAGGTGCTGACAACTTCGATACCGGGAATGGAGCGCTCAGGTACGGTCATGATATCCTCCTTTGTTATCACGAAATCGGCCAGTTTATTTTTTTCGAGGCTCCCTTTGAGATGCTCCTCGAACGCAGCTTTGGCGGCCCAAATGGTCATCGCCCGCAGGGCCTCCTCCCTAGAGAGGGCCTCCTGCATGATGAAACCCTCCGCCGGATAACCTTCGTGGTCCTTTCGGGCCACGGCGGCGTAAAATCCGAAGAGCGGATTGATGTGTTCCACCGGGAAGTCGCTGCCGTTTGGGATCCAGCCCATCTGGTTGAGCAGGGTTTTGTAGCTGTAGGCACCTGCCATGCGTTTGCTGCCGAGCCGGTCCTCAGCCCAGTACATATCTGATGTGGCGTGGGTGGGTTGCACCGAGGGGATGATATTGTATTCACCGAATAATTTGAAGTCTTCCGGATGGATGATCTGTGCATGCTCAATCCGCCAGCGCCTGTCATTGCCCTTTTCCAGGATCCCGGAGTAGATGCCGAGCATCAGCCGGTTGGCGGCATCGCCGATACAGTGCACCGCTACCTGGTAGCCCAGGTTGTGGGCCCTTCTGCAGAGCTCCTCCAACAGGGCAGGCTCGGTGAGAAGCAGTCCGCTGTTACCCGGATCATCACTGTATGGCTCCAGCATAAGTGCACCCCTTGATCCGAGTGCACCGTCGGCGTACAGCTTCAGCGTGCTGATGGAAAGATGGTCGTTTTGTATGGTACCCTTTTCGATGAAGGTTTTGAAATTGCTCTCTGAAGGATCGAGCCACGCGTTGATCCTCATTTTCAGCGATCCCTCTTTCTGCATCGTGTCGATCAGCTGAACAACCTCTGTTGCGAGACCGGCATCTGAGACAGAGGTGAGTCCCACGGCAAAACAGTTCTGCTGGGCCCTGAGCAACCCCGTTTTCAGCTCTTCCTTGACCGGTTCAGGGATCTGCCTGCTTACCAGTCCGATGGCATTATCGATAAGGATCCCTGTCGGCTCACCGTTTTTTACCATTACATCCCCACCGTCGATCCGGCTCTCAGCGGTTACTTCCGCGATCTCCAGCGCCCGCGTATTGGTCCAGCCGGCGTGACCGTCGACCCGTCGCAGCAGCACCGGACGGTCGGGGAACAGTTGATCGAGGTCGCTTTTCGTTGGAAACTCCTTTATCTGCCAGTCGTTCTGGTCCCACCCGCGTCCGGTGATCCAGCCATCAGGATTACTTTCAGCAAAGGCTTTACAGCGCTGCAGGATATCTTCGACGGAGCTGGTTCCGGCAAGGTCGACCTGGTTGAGGGAGAGTCCGTAGCCGACAAAATGACAGTGGGCATCGTTCCAGCCGGGATAGACAAAGTGATTTTTCAGCGAGCGTGTTTCGTCCGCTCTGTACCTCTTTTCCATTTCGGCAGTGGTACCAGCATCGTGTATCCTTCCGTTCTTCACCACGAAAGCTTCAACAACAGTAAAAACCTCATCCACAGTGTATACCGTAGCATCTTTTATCATCAGGTCAACGTGTTCTTTCTTCATCTGGCATCCTGTAAAAATGAGTAAACAGCATAATACAATTGTTCTGATCATCGCATCTGTTTTCGGTAAAATTAATAAATTACCTTTGTATTTATTCATCAAGTTCTAATCTGAGAATATATTTTTACTTCCTGTACATGGAAAATTTGAAAAAACACCTGGTAAACCCTGTTTTTGAGGTGATATCGGGGATCGCTGACCGGACCGGTGTGGAAACCTATGTGATCGGTGGTTTCGTGAGGGATATCCTGTTGGGAGGATCGCCGAAGGAGGCGAAGGATATTGATGTGGTGGTGGTTGGCAGCGGGATCGGGATGGCAACCGCGGTTAAAAAGGAGCTTGGCAGGGGTGCAAGGCTGGCTGTATATAAAAATTTTGGTACCGCAATGGTTCGGTATCGTGATTTGGAGATCGAGTTTGTAGGTGCGAGGAGGGAGTCGTACCGCAGCGACTCACGGAAGCCCGTTGTGGAGGATGGTACACTGCAAGACGACCAGCTGCGCAGGGATTTTACGATCAATGCGTTGGCGATATCGCTGAACGGGGAGCGATACGGGACGCTGCTCGATCCGTTCGACGGACTCTCGGATCTTAAGAACAGGATCATCCGCACACCGCGCGATCCGGTGACCACCTTTTCTGATGATCCGCTGAGGATGCTGCGGGGGATCAGGTTTGCAACACGATTGGGATTTGAGATTGAGGAGGAGACGTTCCGGGCGATCGGCAGGACGCGTGAGCGGATCAGGATCATTTCACAGGAGCGGATTACTGATGAGTTGAATAAAATTATGATGGCTGATCGTCCGGGCAGGGGGTTTTTGCTGCTTGACGCCTGCGGACTGCTGGAGCTGGTTTTGCCCGAGCTTCACCGGATGAAAGGGGTGGAGGAGGTGCAGGGAGTAAGGCACAAGGACAATTTTTTACACACATTGGAGGTGCTTGACAACCTGGCGATGAAGAGTGATGACCCCTGGTTGCGCTGGGCGGCTTTGCTGCATGATGTTGCCAAACCGGCAACGAAAAAGTTTGAACCTGGGATCGGGTGGACCTTCCATGCGCACGATTTTATCGGTGCGAAGATGATCCCCTCCATCTTCAGGCGGCTGAAGTTACCGCTGGACGAACGGATGAAGTATGTACAGAAGATCGTGAAACTGCACCTGCGTCCGATCGTGCTCTCCCAGGAAATTGTTACCGACTCGGCAGTGAGGCGACTGCTTTTTGATGCAGGGGAGGAGATCGACGACCTGATGACACTTTGTGAAGCGGATATTACCTCGAAGAATGAGCGCAGGGTGCGCCGCCACCTTCAGAATTTTGCTGTTGTGCGCAACAAACTGGTGGAGATCGAACAGAAGGACCAGGTACGGAATTTTCAACCGCCGGTTACGGGCGATGATATCCAGCATATATTCAACATCGGACCGGGCCGCGAGATCGGTATCTTGAAAAATACAATCAAGGAGGCGATCCTTGAAGGGGAGATACCCAATCGTTTTGAACCCGCCTATGAGCTGTTGCTTAGAAAAGCGAAGGAGCTGGGCCTGGAGAAGGTGAATGAGCCTCATATCCCGAAGGGTTCCGGTACCGGGGATGGGATAAACAGTTAACTGTTCAATGTGGCACCTGAAAAATAAGCAGAAGCGGAAGGTGATCGCTGATTCCACCGCTGTAGGCATATCCACGGTAGGTTCTACGGGGTCTCATCCCCGTGTATTTGTCATCTTTCTCCAGCAGAAATGGGTAGTGCGGTACAATGGCGCTGCAGCGTGTGGCAGATAGCGATCCCGCGATAAAGAGATGATCGACCGAAGCCCAACGGCCCTGGTATTTGTAAGAGCTCTGACCTGGCGGAGGCTGGATATGTTGCAGCCGGTAATTTTCTTCCAGTATTTGCAGCGGGACCGATCCTTTCACATCGTTGAGATCACCGCCGGCGATAACAGCGATTTTTGGTTGCGAAATAACTACCGAATCGATGAATTTCCCCAGTTTTTCGGCCTGCATGATGCGCTGCTTTTCGGTTTCCAGTGCACCCCCGTATTTCGAGGTCCAGTGGTTCGCAGCGATCAGAAGCGTGTCGCTGTTGAGCAGGAATTTTGCTGTGAGGATCTCCCGCGTGTGGAGCGGTTTTCCGGATTCATCCCTAAGAAGGATCCATGTTGTGTCAATACATGTTGCCTGCTCGGCACGGTAGAGGATGGCCACATCGATACCCCGGTGGTCGCGGCTGTCACGGTGCAGGATTTCATACGGGTAATTTACCAGCAGTGGATGATATATGATATCTTCAAGCACATTCCTGTTTTCTATTTCACTCAGGCAGATGAAAGTGGGTGGGTCCCATTGGTTGACCGCCAGGATCACCTTGCATAGTTCAGCGATCTTCTTGTTGTACCGATAGAAGGTCCATCGCCGTTCCCCGCCGGGGGTGAAATCATCATCGCTGGTTTGTGGGTCATTTGAGGGATGGAAGAGGTTTTCGACATTGTAGAACATGCAGCTGTGGTACAGTTGCCCGGGTTGGGGGAGTGCTTCGCTCCATTGGATCAATGCAAGGAGTAAAAATGTGATGAAAGGTCTTATATATGGGATTGGATTCATTTTAAACGTTTTACCAACATTCCTGCTACAGACATTCCGCCCCGCTGGGGCTGGGGGGTGCTTCGGTGCCACAACCTGCTACAGACATTCCGCCCCGCTGGGGCTGGGGGTGCTTCGGTGCCACAACCTGCTACAGACATGGCGCTCCTCCGGAGCTGGAATGGCTCCGCTAGGAGCCTAATGTCTGTAGTATGTCCAGATGAAACCCCAGCCCCGGCGGGGCGACATGTCTGTAGCACGGACCGTTCACATGGAACCCCAGCCCCAGCCCCGGCGACATGTCTGTAGCACGGACTGTCCAGATGGAACCCCAGCCCCGGCGGGGCGACATGTCTGTAGCTGTAGCACGGACCGTTCACATGGAACCCCAGCCCCGGCGGGGCGACATGTCTGTCTGTCTGTTAATGTGATGAATAGGATTATTATCGGACCTGCTTCTTAACCCGTTCGAATGCTCCCAGGTCGGGCGCATCGTCACCCAGCCGGTTGTCACCCTTTTTGTCGAATGGAAACGGGATGGCAAGTTCCATCTTTCCGGCGTCAATAGCAGGGGAGAGGCTATCGAGCTCATAGCTTACGCGCAACGAATCGAAGAGCGGATCCTCATTCAGAATGATATTGCTGAACAGGGGATCGAGATCATAATTGTAGGGTTCTTTATCAAGCGATTCAAATACTTTATCCTTTTCAAGGCGGACTAAAACATGGTCGAATTTGTAGTTCAGCTGACCAGCATCCGACCTGCTGATCTGCAGTTCATTGCTTCTTGATCCGTGGATGATACAGTTTTGAAACAGGGCCTGTTCAATATCTCTTGATTCAATGATCACAGCATCATTCTTATCTTTATAAGCAAAATAATTGGCCATAAACACGGCAGGTTTCTTCCTGTTGGAAAAGCCGGTACGCCAGTAATTGGCGAAGGTGCAGTGGGTGAAGCTGTAGGATCCTTCATAGAGCAGTTCAACGCAGCTGTTGCCACAGTCACCTACGACCGTGTTCCATGCTTCAATCGTTGTACCCCGGCCCAGGATCCCGTCGTAACTCATCCGGTTGATCTCCGTATTGGAGATGGTTAACACCGGCTGATCAAAGTTCACCACGGAGTCGGCCCAGAGTCCCACGGTACCATTCAGGATCCGTGCATGGGTAATCACATTGCTGTAGCTGCCGGGTGCAAAGTAGATCCCGAACCATTGTCCGGGGTAGCCCGGATCATCCCGGAACTCCTTTTCCAGCCGGTCGCCCTCGACAACGATCGGGTTTTCAAAGCTGCCGTTCATTTTCAGCGATCCCAATACATAAATACCCGCATCCCGGTGAAGATGAATCTGAACCCCCTCTTCAATGGTCAGCTCCTGGAGTGTGTCAATGAGAATACCATCCAGAATCAGGTAGGGTTTGTCGGCCACCCAGGTTGTTGAATAATCGAGCACACTGTCGCGCAGTAAATGTACATCCTGTCCCCATGCCACCAGGTCAATATCCTGGATGTTTCCGTTCACCGAGAAGGTGATCGAATCCTGGATCCGCAGGATATCAGGCCTTTCGTTTGGGTTCAGCGTGGCCTCCACGAAAACATACATGCTGTCTTTCGGGGCAATCTCAAGGTCATCAAATGCGATACCCGGTGATCCGTCCACGTTAACCCGGAATACCGAACTGCTTCCGCCTGCCAGGTTGACCGCATCAATTTTGATGAAGCGGGAGTGGGGATTGTAAAC
>CAYOVC010000056.1:0-11515 GCA_964407305.1 uncultured Bacteroidaceae bacterium
TCGGACTGTGGGACCACAGTCAAAAAATGCCCGGACAGCTTTCAGGCGGCGAGTGTCAGCGTGCCGCAGTGGTACGCGCCATGATCAACCGCCCCTCACTGATCCTCGCCGACGAACCGACCGGTGCACTCGACAGATCCAACGTCGACAAAATGGCCGATCTGCTCCTACAGCTCAACAGTGAAGACCAGGTTACAATGATCCTTGTTACACATTCAAGGTCCCTGGCCTCAAAAATGTCAATCGTCTATGAACTTACAGAGGGAAAGCTGCAACAACGATGAACCCACGAAAGCTGATCATACGAAGCCTGCTCTACTTTTACAAACGCAACCTTCTGCTGTCACTGGGGATCGCCATAAGCACCGCAGTGCTCACCGGTGCCCTGATCGTGGGCGATTCAGTGAAACACAGCCTCGGGCAGATCGTTGGTAAGCGCCTTGGTGCAATTACACATACGATGCAGTCGGGCGATCGCTACTTTACTGTTGATCTTGCTGAGAAGATCTCAGATCAAAATAATATACCCGTCTCATCTATTTTACTGCTCGATGGCATTGCTGTTGCCGACGGCGGAGAGCAGCGCCTGAACAACATCCAGGTTGTAGGTGTCGACAGCCTGTTCGATGTGATGGCTGGTCAGGATGGTTTTTATAAAAGGCTCAGCGGCGACAGTGTGTATATCAGTTCCAACCTCGCCGAAAGACTGAACCTGGAACAGGGTGACGAGTTCCTCCTTCGCATGACCAGGGCCAGCCTGGTTCCACTCAACGCACCCTTTGTCTCAGATGCCGAAAATACCGTTTCGCTGCGCGTTACAGTGAAGGATTTCGCCACCACTGAAAAACTCGGGCGCTTCAACCTGAAAAATAGTCAGACCGCCCCCTACAATATATTCATTGCCGCCGACCGCCTGTCGGAACTTATGGAACTTGGCCGGCGCGCCAACCTCATGCTGTTTGCCGATCGCGCCATCTCTCCCGGCCAGATCTCAGAAATGATCGATGATGCATGGACGGTTGCAGATATCGGACTGAATTTCAGATTTCTTCCACAGCAGGCGTTGGTTGAGATTAAAAGCGACAGGGTGTTTATTGATGAAAGCATTGCAGATTTAATCCGTGTCACGAACCCAACCGCTCAGCCGATCCTCACCTATTTCGTGAATGAGATCGCTTTTGATGACCGCTCCACACCCTACTCGTTTGTGTCGACACTGCCAGACACCCTGCTCGACCGGGAAGGGATCGTTGTAAACGACTGGCTCGCTGATGATATCGGTGTAAGTACTGGCGACACAATTACTGTAACTTACTATGCAATAGGACCTTTGCGTGATCTCGAAACGAAGGAGCATGCTTTCGTGGTGCGGAAAGTGGTGCCGATCACAGGCATGTACGGTGACCGGAATCTGATGCCCGATATACCCGGACTCTCAGATGCCGGGAACTGTCGCGATTGGGATACCGGCGTGCCGATCAGCCTTGAGAGCATACGCGACAAGGATGAGGATTACTGGACAAAATACAAGGGAACCCCAAAGGCATTTATTCCGGCTTCGGTGGCTGAGAAGATCTGGGAAAACAGGTTCGGGAAGTATACTTCATTCAGAATGAATACCGGTATTGAACAGCTACCCGGAATGCAGCGTGCACTTATGAAAGCGTTAAGTCCGCATGAGGTCGGTTTCCGGGCGAGCGCCACGCTGGAACGGGCAAGCAGTGCCGCTGCCGGTGGCGTCGATTTTAGTCAGCTGTTCGGTGGACTCTCATTCTTTCTGCTGGCCGGTGCTGTTCTTCTGTCTGTGCTCCTGTTCAGACTGAACCTTGATGAGCGGAGAGAACAGGTGATTACACTCACCTCCATAGGGATACCCGCAAAAACAGTGTACCGTATCCTGATAGCCGAAGGAATGGTGGTTGCAGCTGTCGGTTCCCTGACAGGTGTGGGACTGGCAATTCTCTACAATAAGATTGTCTTTTTGGCCCTGAACAGTATATGGATGGATATCGTGCGGACGGAGATGCTGGTGACCCATATAAAAATACTGACATTGATCCTGGGATTGATCCTGTCACTTACCATTGCATGGATCGCACTTATGATCCCATTGAAACGATTTTTGCGCAAACTGGGTGAAAGGCATGTTCAGAAAATGTCTACCGGACTTCCTCCTGCTTATAGAAGATTGATGGGTTGGTTGATGCTTTTCTTTACCGTTTTGGCAACGGTTTTAATGATTGTCCAGTTCATAAAAGGAGAGACCGTTAATGCCGGAATCTTTTTCGCTGCAGGGGGATTGCTGCTGGTTGCCGGACTCCTTTTCAGCTACCGTACGCTGGTATCGGTTCAGACAGCCGGCCGGTTTGTTAAGGATCTGACAACCCTGGGATTGAAAAATACGCTGCGCAATGCAACACGCAGCATCACTATTATCGTGCTATTCGCTATCGGAACTTTCCTGGTTATATCAACCGGAAGTAACCGTAAGGATCTGTTCATCAATGCCGGGGATTTGTCGAGTGGCACAGGCGGATTCCTCTACTATGCGGAATCAACCGCACCGGTGCTTCAAAACCTCTCCAATGAGGAGGTCAGGTACAACTTTGGATTGGGAGAGGACTATGACATCATACAGATGCGGGTTGCCGACGGTGATGATGCCTCCTGCCTCAATCTGAACCGAATTGAGAATCCCCGGATCCTTGGTGTAAAGCCGGAAAAGCTTTCAGACAGATTCTCTTTTGTAACGGCAACACCCGAACTGAAGAGGGAAAATCCATGGTCCACCCTGGATATTAACCTTGCTGGGGGACTTATCCCGGCTATAGCCGATGAAACAGTGATTAAATGGGGTCTGGGACTGAAGGTTGGGGATACACTCCACTACGAAGATGCTAAAGGCAACGAAATGAGTTTGCTGTTAACCGGAGGAATGGCACCCTCTATCTTTCAGGGATCAGTGATCATTTCGGAGAGACATTTCCTGGAGCGTTTTCCCGAAAACAGCGGAACAGAAGTGTTCCTAGTCGAAGGGAATATACAGGATACACTCATGATCCGGGAGGAGTTGTCCATGGGAATGCGCGATTTTGGCTGGACGATGGAATATGCTCCCCGGCGCCTCGCTGAATTCAATACTGTGACCAATACATACCTTTCTATATTCATGGTGATGGGTGCCCTCGGACTGTTGCTCGGAACTGTCGGACTCTCAATTGTTCTTTTCCGCAGTGTTATCGAAAGAAGGGAGGAGCTGATGCTCCTCCGGGCGCTTGGTTTTGGTAAGCGGAAGATCAATGGCATGGTGATTCGCGAATACATGCTTTTGCTGTCTGCCGGAACATTGATCGGTGCTGTTGCGGCAGTTGTTGCCACACTGCCTGCACTGCTGAGCAGACACAGCGATGTTTCCGTAACCTCTGTGCTGATCATTATCCTCGCCCTGCTGGTCAACGGACTCCTTTGGATCTGGTGGGTCACCAGAATATCTTTACGAACCAAATTGATCAGCACAGCCTTAAGAAATGAATAAAGCTCCGCTACGGGCGTCATGTCCAGCTTCGCTACAGGTGCTAGCCCCGCTCCGGGCGCCATGTCCAGGTCCGCTACGAGCGCAACGCCCAGCCAGCAGGGTGCCATGTCTGTAGCATGTGCCTCTGTGCCGTGTACAGGATCATTGCGAACACACGGTGTGGATGAACCGGAAAACCGGGTACCGTATCACCATGGTACATCCTGAATCCATCAATTATACGATAAATAGCCATTGATACCATGGTCAAAAAGCAAAATGCCGGTCTTAATTTTTACAGACCGGCATTGAATGAAATCAAGTGAGAATTTTTTTGATTGTTAGCGAATATACTGGTTAATAATTGCTTCGTACAGTTCCTGTTTTCCGCTGATCATATTTGGCTCACCCTTCGCAAGGGCCAGCTCCCTCAAATCTTCCAGTCGAAGATCCCCCTTTTCAAACCGGGCACCTGCGCCACTGTCGAATGACGAATAGCGTTCTTTTCTCATAGCCATGAAGGGTGAGTTTTCAAGCAGCTTATGTGTGATCATGAATGCCCTGGCAAAGACATCCATTCCTGCAATATGTGCAATAAAAAGATCCTCCAGGTCGGTGGAGTTTCTGCGTGTCTTGGCGTCGAAGTTAATACCTCCCGATGCAAACCCTCCTGTTTCAATAATCACGATCATCGCCTCAATGATCTCATACAGGTTGATCGGAAACTGGTCCGTATCCCACCCATTCTGATAGTCACCCCTGTTGGCATCGATGCTGCAAAAGAGGCCCTGATCGGCTGCTACCTGCAGCTCATGCTGGAAGGTGTGACCCGCCAGTGTGGCATGGTTCACCTCGATATTCAATTTAAAATCTTTATCGAGGCCATGCTGTTTTAGAAAACCGATCACAGTGGCAGTGTCATAATCATACTGGTGCTTTGTGGGTTCCATCGGCTTCGGCTCGATCAGGAACGGACCGGTAAAACCATTGTTCCGTGCATAATCCTTTGCCAAATGGAGGAATCGTGCAAGATGCTCCTGCTCCCTCTTCATATCGGTGTTCAGCAACGACATGTACCCTTCGCGGCCTCCCCAGAAAACATAGTTTTTTCCACCCAGTGCAATAGTCGCATCCAATGCATTTTTTACCTGTGTGGCTGCGTATGTCAGCACATTGAAATCGGGATTGGTCGCAGCGCCATTCATATATCGCGGATGGGAGAATACATTCGCGGTACCCCAGAGCAATTGCACCCCTGAGGCTTTCTGCTTCTCTTTTGCGTAGTCGACCATCGCCTGAAGGTTTCTTTCGTACGCTGCCATTGAATCCCCCTCATCAACAAGATCAATGTCGTGGAAACAATAAAACGGGGCCCCGATCTTGGTAAAAAATTCGAACGCGGCATCCATCTTCTGCTTTCCCCGGGTAACCGGATCGCTTCCCTCATCCCAGGGGAACCGGATTGTACCCGGACCGAAGGGATCACCGCCGGTATCACAGAATGTGTGCCAGTAGGCGATGGCAAACCTGAGGTGCTCTTTTAATGTCTTGCCTGCGATGATTTTATTCTCATCATAGAATTTATAGGCCATGGGATTATCGGAATCAGGGCCCTCATAACCGATTTTACCGATTCCGCTGAAATACTCTTTGTCACCTGTTAAATAGTTCATCTTGTTTTTACTGTTAATTATTGAATTTGTTTTTGTAATATCTCGTTCCAAAGGCCGTAATGATCCTGGTAGAAGGCTGACCTCTGATGGTCCGGTTCAATGACAGCAATCTGTCGAAGACCGGAAAATGCCTCATCGAACGACCCGTACCTGCCTGCTCCGACCCCAGCCCCCTTTGCAGCTCCCTCGGAACCGTCGGTATCAAACAATTCAATGGTAGCCCCTGTCAGCGTGGCGAGTGTTTGCCTGAAGACCGGACTAAGGAACATATTGGCGTTTCCGGCGCGGATCACCCGGGGATCAATCCCCGTCTGTTTCATAATCTCCATTCCATATTGGAAGGAGTAAACGACACCCTCCTGTGCGGCGCGAACCAGGTGTGCATCATTGTGCATATTAAAATTCATTCTGTGTATGGATGCACCGATCTCTTTGTTATTGAGCATTCTTTCGGCTCCATTTCCAAAGGGGAGTACCAAAACTCCTTCCGATCCTTCAGGAATTTTAGCGGCCATATCATTCAGCATGGGATAATTGGCCTCTCTGACAGTCAGGTATTTCTTCAACCACGCGTACTGGATACCAACCCCATTGATGCAGAGCAGTACACCCAAACGGTTGAGTTCCGGACTGTGGTTGACGTGTGCAAAGGTGTTCACACGGCTCTCAGGATCAAACTTTATCTCATCACTTACACCATAGACAACTCCGGATGTTCCTGCGGTGGCCGCGATCTCACCCGGATTCAGCACATTGAGTGAGAAAGCATTGTTAGGCTGGTCACCGGCGCGATAGGAAACCGGCGTTCCCTTCAGCAGGCCAAGTTCCTCGGCAACTGATGCTGTGAGCCTTCCCTGTTCGGAAAATGTCGGAACAATATCAGGGATCATATGCTCAGGAATGCCATAATGTTCGAGCAGAAACCCGGCCAGTGAATTTTTGTTGAAATCCCAGAAAATACCTTCCGAAAGTCCGGAAATAGTAGTATTCAGCTCTCCGGTCAGCTTCATGGCGATATAATCACCGGGAAGCATAATCTTATAGGTTTTTTCAAAGATCTCCGGTTCGTTCTCGATTACCCAGCGAAGTTTGGATGCAGTGAAATTACCCGGGGAATTAAGTAGATGCGCCAGGCACCGCTCCTTGCCGAGTTGACCGAGTGCCATTTCTCCGATATCCACTGCCCGGCTGTCGCACCATATGATCGAAGAACGGAGCACCTCCTGGTTTTTGTCTACCATGACGAGTCCATGCATCTGGTATGAGATGCCGATGGCCCTTATATTGGATGCATCGATCTCAGCGACCTGCAGTACCTCGTTCGTGGAAAGTTTGAGGTTGGACCACCATGTTAACGGATCCTGCTCTGCCCAGCCCTGTTTGTTGGCTGAAATGGTCATCTCCTGTTTTGGGTTGAATGCGGAGGCTACGCTCCGCCCGGTTTCCATATCGATCAGACTGGCTTTTACCGAAGAGCTCCCGACGTCATATCCAAGTAAATACATTGTAAATACATTTAAAAATTATAGTATAGCAGGTTTTTCCTGTTTTCTTCATATTTATCCCGGTTGAAACGGTAAAATTTAGCCGGTTTGTGCGCAACTCCCTTTTGCTTCTCCTGCATAGGTTCTATGTAGGCTGCCTTTAACAGTTTTTTTCTGAAATTCCTGTTGTCAAGCTTTTCTCCCAGGATTGCTTCATAAAGATTCTGGATCTGTCTGATTGTAAATTTTCCAGGCAGTAGTTCAAAACAGATGGGTTCAAAACGAATCTCTTTTCTGAGATGTTGCAGACCAGCAAAAACAATCTCCCGGTGATCAAATATCAACGAAGGCAGTTCTCTAATCCTGTGCCAGGTTGCGTGATGTGTGGACTCGTTTTCAGTCTTGCTCTTGTCGATATTGATCAAAGAGAAGTAAGCTGCAGTAACAACCCTGCTGATCTTCAATCCGGAAGTTCTCTCGAGCCAGTTTCGATCATCATTCTCAGGGATCCTTCCGGGATCGCCAAACAGTGCAAACTGCCTGAGAAAGATATTCTTTAATCCTGTCAAATCCGACAACACCCTTGCTGCTGCAATATCCAGATCCTCCCTCAGGCGTATCAGGTCGCCGGGAAGTTTGTATCTCTTCTGTTCCCGGGTATTGCCAACCATTCCAATATCCCTGTCTTCAATGCTCATTGATGAATCGCAAGGAGCTCCAGCATCTCCTTCAGGTGCGGAACCAGAACCATCTGTTTTCCCATTGGTCCGCTCTACAAGCAACACCCTCAGCTGATCCCCGTCAAATCCAAAGATCACACAGTCGACTGAGATATGTGGATTTAGCAAGGTTTTCTGGTTTGTCATACTGACAAATGTAAAGCAAAATCAGTTCAAAAACAAACTTAGCGTATAAATTACGTTAAGTGGCTTAACTTATTACATCAAATAAAATCAATTATCTATCCCAAGGTTGTGGATTGAATGTTACAGTAAATTTTCGGTTGACGGAATGGTACTGAAATACCTTCTGATTTGCTGTGCGGGAAAAAATTAACCAGGAGAGGTTTGAAATTCGGACCAGTTTAACTTGAATACATTTCTTCGGCAGGAAGCGTGATAATAAATGCAGTACCTTTGCCAGGTTCGCTTTCCACCTCCAGCCTTCCGTGGTTTCTTTCAACGAACTCCCTGGCGATGACAAGGCCCAGACCCGTGCCTTTTTCACCTGCGGTGCCAGGTGTGCTTTGGACATCTTCCGAATTGAAGATGTTTTCAATAACATCTTTTGTCATACCAACACCGGTATCTTCGATCCTGATACTTGCCTCTTTCCCGGTTAGCTTTGCAGAGAAGGTTACCGACCCGCCTTCTTCAGTATATTTGATAGAGTTGCCGGTAATATTTCGCAAAACGGTATTCACCATATTCCTGTCAGCGAACAGATGTAATTCATTATCCACCCTGTTGATCAGTTCAATCATTTTACCTGTTGCTGTTGCCTTATACAGCGGGATCAAATCTTTAACAAGGTCGGAGATGTTGATTTTGACCGGATTCAGTTTAAACTTGCCGCTCTGCATGCGCGACCAATCCAACAGGTTCTCCAGGAGTTGGTAAGCCGATCTTGAAGAGGTGTAAATTATTTCACTGTACTTTTTTAACTGTTCCTCATTGAGGGATGTAAGATTTGTTTGTAGCAGGTCAGCGAAACCGATGATCGAATTCAAAGGGTTCTTCAGATCATGACCAATGATGGATAATAGTTTATTCCTGGCAGAAATTAGCTTGTTAAGCTCTGCTGACTGGGCCTTGATCTCTTTGTTCTGCTGTCTGATCTGCTCCTCTGCACGCTTAAGTTCGGTTATATCTGAATCGATCAGTACCAGGTTGGTCATCTCCTGATCATGGTTCAGGATTGGTGTCAGGTTGGTCTGACTCCATGATTTTTTACCATTCTTATCGGTGAATTCCGAGACATAGACAGCGGACTCATGGTTTTGGGTAACCTTGTCTAAAACTAATTCGATGTCAATGTATGAAGATATATTTCGTAGATTACTTCCGTATACAGTCTTAAAAGTTTCCAGATCCATTTCATATTTCCGACAGAATCCTTCATTTACCCACTCAATCTCTCCGTTTGCATCCAGGATGAGCACAACGTTGGATGTTTTACTGGCAACAAGGGATAATTTTTCCAGCTCTTTATTGGCACGCTCAAGGTTCTCAGCCTGCATCTTCAGCTCTTCAGAAATCTGTTCAATTTCCTCCTGGCGCTCCTCCAAAAGTGCATTAGCCTCCAGCAGCTTCTCAGCATTTTCCTTCAGCTTTTGTTCCGCTTCTTTTTGTTGTGTGATGTCCCGGCCTATTCCAATAACACCGATTACATGATTGTGCATGTCGTGAATAGGAATCTTGGTTGTTGAAATAACAATCTCATTACCATATAGATCCAACCCACGCTCCTCTTTATTGATCATCGGCTCCCCCTCTTTCATGATCCGCTGTTCATCGTCGAAATAGGGCTGTGCCAATTCTTTATCGTAAAAATCAAAATCTGTTTTGCCGATAAGATCCTGCGGGTTTTTACGCCCCTGGATTGCCGACACATATTTATTCGCGAGAATGAACCTGCTCTCCCGGTCCTTGAAATAGATCCTGTCGGGCATATTATTGAAAAGCTGCTCCAGGAGATCCTTTTCCCGGAAAGCTTCGTCCAGGTTTTTTGTGGAGAATTTATTCTTGAGTTTTTTGTACTGGTATATATAAATTGAGACAAGGACTGCGGCAGTGAGCAGACCAATTCCAACCTGAACCAACAGGATATTGGTTTTAAGAATCACTGATACAGTAAGCTTAAGTAATTCCATTGTTGAATATAATTACAGTGCCTTCTCAGGGAGTGTAAATATACTTCTTTATACCAATAAAGTGAACGGTTTTCCGAAAAAATTAAACCAGAGGTTTCTGAAAACGTTCGATAATCCTGCAAACAACTACTCCGGTTACTTGACCATAATTCCCGGTAGCCAAAGGCTCAGCTCCGGTATGTAGGCCACCAGCATTAACACGATGATCATCACAACAAACAATGGAAGTAAAGGACGTACCACCTTTTCGATCTTTATATTGGCCACGCTGCATCCGATGAACAGTACCGAGCCTACAGGCGGTGTGCAGAGTCCCACGCTCAGGTTCAGCACCATCATGATCCCGAAATGGATAGGGTCCATCCCGAGTTGAGTGACGGCAATTGGCAGAAAGATAGGAGTAAAGATGAGTACAGCAGGGGTCATATCCATAAATATCCCCACAAACAGTAGTATCAGGTTGATGATCAGCAGGATCACAATGGGATTGTCACTGATACTCAGGAGTCCGGCGCTTACGTTTTGCGGTATGTTCTCGTACGACATGATCCACGAAAGTCCGATGCTTGCAGCAACGAGGAGCATTACGATAGCAGTGGTCTTTACCGAACGGAGTATGACATCGGGGAGGTCCTTGATTTTCATCTCCCGGTAGATCAATGCAAGAATAAGGGCATACAACACTGCGACAGCCGAAGCCTCTGTGGCTGTAAAATAGCCGGCTACGATCCCTCCGATTACGATCACCAGCATCATCAGTGAAGGGATCGCATCAAGAAATTTCAGAATACCAACCTTCGCCTTGTCCCAATGCTGTACTGTTTTGTAGATCCAGAAAAGCACTCCTGCCGCCAGCGAAGCAACTATCAGTACCTTGAAAAAACCTTCAGATGTATTGCCATGTAAGAGTTTTAAACCTATGCCGAGTGCAACGATAACCAGCGAAACAGCAGCAACGAAGCCCAGCGTACGGAACATCCCGCGAGCACCTTTGTTCTTAAAAATGATCATCGACATGGCCATCAGCATGATCCCCACACCGGTCATTATACCGGGAATGTAACCTGCGATGAAAAGTGCGGTTATGGAGGCGCCGCCACTGGCCAGTGAATAGACGATCAGGATATTGCTGGGGGGTATGGTTAACCCTGTGGTGGCGGAAGTGATATTTACCGCTGCACTATAATTCTCATTGTATTTTTCCCGCTTCATCTCTGGTCCCATGATACTGCCAATGGCCGATGCGGAGGCTGCTGCACTGCCCGAGATCGCTCCGAACAACATATTGGCAATCACATTCACAAAAGCCAGTCCGCCGGGCAGTCCGCCCACCAGAACCCTGGCAAAATTAATCAGCCTGAGTGCAATGCCCCCCCGGTTCATAATGTTGCCCGCGATGATGAAAAAAGGTATCGCCAGCAGTGCAAAGCTGTCAAGCCCTGTGGCCATCCTGTGGGCATAGGTGGTGAAGGCCGGTATCGAATCGATAGAGATCAGCATGGTAAGGATCCCCGAAATACCAATGCTGAAAGCAATCGGCACACCCAGTACAAGCAGAACAACAAAACTCACGACCAATACAAATACTTCCATGGTTACGACCGGTTTTTAATGATATCAATCAGGTGATGAACAGTATAGAAAATGATGATCAGTCCGCTGAGCGGCAGCGCAATATAAACATAACCGAGCGGAAGCTGCAGTGCTGCTGATGTAACCCCGAGATAAAAACGCGTATACACCAGCCACGCCCCGCCGATTACAAGCACTGTCAGGGCAAATCCCAGTATCAATGACCGGATAATGATCTCCAGTACCCTTCGTCGTGCAGGTGTTGATTTTTGCAGCAGGAGGTCGATCGCCAGGTGCTCTTTCTTTCCAACCACATAGGCCGCTCCAAGCAGGCTGACCCATATCAGCAGGTAACCGGCCAGTTCGTCGGTGAAGGAGCTGGGTGAATTTAAAATATAAC
>CAYOVC010000057.1:0-11431 GCA_964407305.1 uncultured Bacteroidaceae bacterium
GTACAAAGATATCCAGAAACTGGAAAAATTCATGCAGGGCAAACCGGTCGCCGAACAGGAAATTGGACGACAACTTCTGCTTGAAACGGTCTCATATGCTGAGTCTTCCGTATGCAGGCCGAAGCTGCTCCTGAACTATTTTGGAGAGGTCATGGAAGAGAATTGTGACAATTGCGACAATTGTTTACATCCAAAAGATAAATTTGAAGGAAAAGAGTATATTGTTTTAGCATTAAAAACTATATTAGGGGTTCAGGAAAGATTCAAACCGGAGCACATTGCCGATGTGTTGGCAGGGAATGCAACCAGCGCGGTGAAATCTTATAAACACCATCATAATGAGTTCTTTGGAGCGGGCAATGAAAAAGACAATAAGTTCTGGAATGCAGTTTTGAGGCAGACGCTTATCCATCGGTTGGTATACAAGGATATAGAAAATTATGGTTTACTAAAACTGAGTGACAAGGGAAAAGAGTATTTAAAGAATCCATATTCGATAATGTTAACAGAAGATCATGATTATGACATTGTCTCCGATGAGGAAACAACCTCCGGAGGAGGCGGTACAGGTGCAGTAGATGAGGAGTTAATTCATATACTCAAGGACCTGCGTAAAAAGATGGCCAAAAAGCTGAATTTGCCGCCATTTGTTATCTTCCAGGATCCTTCCCTGGATGATATGGCTATTCAGTACCCCGTGACGGTGGATGAGATGAAAAATATTGTGGGTGTCGGAGCTGGCAAGGCAAACAAATTTGGTAAAGAATTCGCCGACACCATAAAAAATTATGTGGAGGAAAAGGAGATTGTCCGCCCACAGGATATGGTGGTGAAATCAGTAGTAAATAAATCGGGTGTAAAAGTATTTATTATCCAGAGTATCGACCGAAAGATCCCGCTGCATGATATTGCTGATGCAAAAAACCTGGATATGATTGAGCTGATCGAGGAGATCGAGGCCATTGTCAATTCCGGTACCAAGATCAATATCAATTACTATATCGATGAGGTCATGGACGAGGACCGCGTAGAGGAGATCTATGAGTACTTCCATGAGGCTGAATCCGAGTCGGTCAATGACGCTATCGAAGAACTGGGGGAAGCAGATTATAGCGAGGAGGAGATCAGGCTGGTAAGAATCAAGTTCTTCTCCGAACTGGGTAATTAACCGGAGTGGGTATCCTGCTTTTAACGAACGTCCATTGCATCCCTCAATCCGTTTCCGACAAGGATAAAAGCCAGAACCATCAGCATAATGGCAAGCCCGGGAATAAAAGCAAGATAGCCTAAGTCAACAATGATATATCCATAGTGCTCCTTGATCATCCCTCCCCATGTGGGAATTGGTGGCTGAACACCTATTCCAAGAAAGCTCAACCCCGCCTCCAAAAGAATTGCAGTGGCGAAATTTGCTGCTGAGATAATCACTACAGGAGACAATACATTGGGAATAATGTGCCTGAACAGGACCCTCCCGGGACGCATACCAATAACACGGGCGGCCTCTACATACTCCTTCTCCCTCACAGAAAGTACCTGTCCGCGAACCACCCTGGCAACCTCAACCCACATCGTCAGACCAACCGCAATGAAAACCTGCCAGTACCCTTTACCCAGGACTAATGTAATGGATATTACCATAAGTAATGTTGGTACGGACCAGACTACGTTGACCAGCCACATGATCAGCTGATCGACCCATCCCCGGAAATAGCCGGCAATCCCCCCGAGCAATATGCCAATTACGACCGATATCAGTACAGCTATAAAGCCGACTGCCAGGCTTACACGTGTGCCAAGGATCATACGACTTAGCATATCCCTGCCAAACCTGTCAGTGCCCAGTAAAAATTGTTTTTTTTCAAGGTGATTCTCTTCCACCATTAATCTCAGGTCCTCCACACTGCCTGAATAAATTCTTTCATTTTGTAACCCCTTAACACTATACTTGCCATTACTAAACGTATATGTATCAATATCAACCGGAAAGCAAACATCAGCCAACAGGTATTCTGAATAAAACATGTCTTCACTGAACTTCGAATACTCCAAGACAATAATCCGGTCCTCTTCAAAATGGTAGTCTTGGATTGGTACGGGGCTGAACCCAGGATCCTTTCCTGTGATCACCCGGTTTAAAAACCCCTGATTGCTGGCCGATCTGTTGATGGTTACCATGAGGAAATCACATGAAAAACCCGGTTTTTCCAATGCAATTTCCAATACCTGTGAGTTGGCGTGACGAACCTTATCCGGACTGATGATATATCCCGCCAGGGAGATAAAAACTGTCAACAGGATGAAGAACAACCCGGCCATTGAAACAGGATTCTTTTTAAACCTGTGCCATGCCAGTTTTGATGGAGATACTCCTGTACTGTTGGTTTTTATCTTTTGCATACCTGCTGATCAGCTAATCCTGTGCGCTCCATATTCCCTGCCTTTCCAGCTATATCGGCCAACCAGGGATAACGCGCCGGCCAAAGTGACATAAAAATAGTAAAATAACGCAGCCAGAGGAAATATAGTCAGCAATTGTTTGCGTCTGAAAATCCTGGCAGTGAGATGCAGGAGAATGAAATCAGCAAATGATTTCATGAACCATGAAGCAATAAAAAAAGGTATGAAAAAAGGGTGCAGCAATGATGCAACCAAATAAAAAAAGAGAATTGCATTGGATATCCAGACCAGCAGGGAAAGGGAAAGCAGGTCCCGGTCGGCATAATACCTCGCCTTCGATCCCCAGCGCACTCTCTGGCTGATAAAGGATCCTATCGTACCGGTCGGAACAGCACTGACAATATAGCGTGGTGAGGCCAGGTAAGCGAAACTTTTTTGATGTCTCTTTGCCTGTATCATCAAAAACATGTCATCACCGGAAGCTGAGGGTACCGCCAGGAGATCTGCCTTCACCGCTTCATAAAAAGATCTGCTGTAGGAGAGGTTGGCACCGCTGCACATCACTGGTCTGCCAAGCAAAAAAGAGGCCATGCCTGTGCCGGTAAGGCTCATCATTTCAATCGATTCAAACTTGTTCCATAGTCCCTTGACAGGGATTGTCAGAACAGGACCTGCAATTAATACCGGCTTTCCGGAAGCGGCCATGGATGCATGACCGCGAATGAATTCTACGGGTATCCTGCAGTCGGCATCTGTTTGGATAATCCAGCTGTATCTGGCAAATGAACTGCCCAAACTGATTGCCTCTTTTTTTCCGTATATTTTCCCATCCAGTGATAGAAGCCGGAAATTTCTCCTCTCCCTGCATATCTTTTTAAGATACTCGGCCGAACCATCATCGGAATGATCATCCACAAAAAGGACTTCAAAATGTTCGGTCGGATAGTCCTGCTCTGACAGGTCATTGATTATGTACGGAAGACTGTTGATCTCATTTCTTACCGGAACAATAACAGAAACCCTGAACCCTGATTCATCCCGATGTGAGAATCGTTCATTTGGAATATCTCTGAGTGCATTACCATATTGAATGAGCACCAGGCAGTAGAGCAGTATAACCGCCACTCCTGAAAAGGCGATCACCGCTTCCATTTTTAAATAAAATGTTTATCAAGGATTCCGTACAGCTCAGAAAAATTGATAGGTTTTGTAAAGTAATAAGTACAGCCAGCCTCTATACAGGCAATCCGGTCGTCTTCAAAAGCATTGCCGGTTGTTGCTATCACAGGAACTTCCGTATTAATCTCCCGGATACTCCTGGTGACCTGTAATCCATTTATACCTGGAAGCTGAATATCCATCAGGATAAGATCAATATCCGGATTACTTTTAAACAGGCTTAGTGCAGTAAGTCCATCTGCAGCATGAAGAATTGTAAGGTTGGCCCTCTTGAAATGCGCCTCCATGAGCTTATATGACATAAAATTGTCTTCAACCACCAAAATTTTCTGTCCGTTATAAATGTTCATCTGTTGCAATCAATATTTAACCCAGTAAAACACCAACCAGTGTGGCCGAAAGTAAGGCTGCCAATGTTCCTGCAAGCAATGCCCGCATTCCGAGCCTCGACAATTGAACACGCTTTCCGGGTGCGAGTGCCCCGATCCCTCCGATTTGGATACCGATCGAAGCAAAATTCGCGAAGCCACAAAGCATGTATACCGACATGATGATCGATTTGGTATCAGAAAACACCCCTGCCGCTTTCATATCCGAAAGACTGATGTAGGCTACAAATTCTGTCATGATCAGCTTCTTCCCCAGCAGTGAACCGGTAAGTGTAATATCCTCCAGGGGAACGCCGATCAGCCACATAACAGGCGAGAGTCCGTAACCCAACAGAAACTCAAGACTTAATTCCGTATATGCACCATTGGTCAAACCTGCAACCAACTCATTTAACGTGGTCCAGTCACCGATCTTCACAAAAACGAAATTGATCAGTGCGATAAAAGCAATAAACACCAGAAGCATACCCGCGACGTTCACTGCAAGCCTGATCCCCTCAGCTGTACCGTTAGATATAGCATCTAATACATTTTTTCCAATATTCTCCTGCGATACATTGATGGTTTTATCGACTTTGTCTGTATTAGGTATCAGTATCTTGGAAACCACCACGACTCCCGGAGCGGCCATTACAGAGGCAGCAAGCAGATGCTTGGCAAAAATCAACTCCTGTACCGGATTCCCGCCACCCAGAAAACCAATGTAGGCCGCCAATACCCCCCCCGCGAGGGTGGCCATACCGCCCGACATGACCAGCAGAATTTCCGATTCATTTAATTTCTCCAGGTAGGCCTTGATCATCAGTGGTGATTCGGTCTGACCCAGGAAAATATTTCCGGCAACAGAGAGACTCTCGGCTCCTGAAAGCCCCATAGCACGCGACATGAGGTATCCAAGTGCCCTGACTATATATTGAATCACTCCCAGGTAAAAAAGGACACTCGTGATCGCAGAAAAGAATATGATCGTAGGTAGAATATTTACAGCAAAAGTTTGCAGGGGTTTTGCCACTGAACCATCCGGACCGCTCCCAAAAAGAAATTCGGTTCCGACACTGGTAAAAAACAGTATTTTTACAAAAATCTTTCCAACTACTTCAAATATTGACTGAATCACCGGTATATAAAGTATGCCGATCGCCAGTATTAACTGGATGGCCAGTCCGATACCAACAGTTCTCCAGGAAATAGCTCTTCTGTTCTTGCTGAAGGCCCATGCGATCAGAATTAAAACAACCATTCCAAGGAGTCCCCGCAGCAATTTGGAAATACTAAAAGAAAATTCGATCTTCTCCGGTATGATATTGGTCAATTGTGCATCCAGTTTCTCAGATTCAACATAGCCATTATCTACAATGGTATCTTTTACAAAGTGCTGACTGTCTGATGCTTCAATATGTTCTTCAGGATTATTGTTGTCTGCAGTTTGCTCCATGACCGGCAACCCTTTACCGGTTGTTTCATTCAGAAGAACTGAATCTTCCTGTGCTGAAAATAAATGGATGCCAGAAAGCTGAAAAGCCGCTGCAAGGCTGAATATAAAAATTAAACTGATGAGGATCCTTCTCATATCCCGGGGTTATTCTTTCTGTCGACGTTTTATCTCATCCCTGATCTCCGATGCCTTCTCATAATCTTCATTTGCTACAGCTTTATCCAGCATGACCTTGAGCTCTTCACTGGTCTTTTTATTGAGATCAGAGCGTTTAAGAGGAGTTTCGGCAGCAGAACCGGTATCCTGGTCATCCGACATAAATAAAGATTCATCCTTTTCAGTTGTAGGATCAGATGCCTGGTCAAAATCCAAAACAATCCCCGCCTTGTCTACAATCTCTTCAGTGGTATAGATGGGACATTTAAAGCGGAGTGCCAGCGCAATGGCATCAGATGTTCGGGCATCGAGCGTCATCTGCCTGTCACCATTATCAAACAAAACATTTGCAAAGAAAACCCCCTCTTCCAGCTTGTGAATATTCACCTCGATCAATCTGATCCCGAATGAATCGGAAAAATGCTTGAACAGATCATGTGTAAGAGGCCGGGGAGGACTCAACCCCTCCAACTCGATAGCGATCGCCTGGGCTTCAAAGCCTCCGACGATGATAGGTATTCTGCGGGCTCCCTCCTCTTCAGACAAAACCAGCGCATAGGCACCCGACTGCGTCTGACTATAAGATATTCCCAGTACATTTAGTTTAACTTTACCCATTCTGCTTTGAAAAAGATTACTTGATCCCTCCTCATCTAAATACAACCAAAATTATCCGCCAACAAATTTTACGGGCTTCCACTCAGCAAAATTAAAATTTTTACATAGGAATCACAGAAATAAATACCTTATTTTAAACATTCTTAATCACCAAACCATATTTTTCTCCCATATTTCACCAAATGGCAAAATATTTTTTCATCATTTCTTTGTCATATCGTACAAACTTTTCTATCTTTGCAAACCGAATTTGAAAACACTGAAAACTAACAGATAATGTACGCAATCGTTGATATCGCCGGGCAGCAGTTTAAAGTTGAGAAGGACAAAAAACTGTTTGTTCACAGGCAGGAGGGTGATGCCGGGTCGGAGATCTCCTTTGACAAAGTGCTGCTCATTGAAAATGATGGGAAGCTAACTATCGGAAATCCTGTGATCAAAAATGCTGCTGTATCAGCAAAAGTTATTGAACATGTAAAAGGCGATAAAGTACTTGTTTTCAAGAAAAAAAGAAGGAAAGGCTACAAAAAACTGAATGGGCACAGGCAGTATCTGACCAGGATTGAGATCACCGGGATCAATGAGAGGGCTGAAAAGAAGGCTGCTGAAACAGCTACTGAGAAAAAGCCTGCAGCTGACAAGGCAGTTTCCGGAAGTAAGACCACGTCGAAAAAACCTGCTACAGCGAAAAAACCTGCTACTGAAACGAAAACCGCTACTGAAACGAAAGCTGCAAAGAAGCCGGCTGCTGCAAAAACAGCCACAAAATCAGGAGCAAAAAAACCTGCAGCTACAAAATCGACTGCGGCAGCGAAAAAACCTGCAGCTACAAAATCGACTGCGGCAGCGAAAAAGCCTGCAGCGAAAAAGAGTGATAGTGGAGAGAAAGCTGCTGACACAAAATAATATACTGAATAAAACTTTTTAAGATATGGCACATAAGAAAGGAGCCGGTAGCTCAAGAAATGGTCGTGAATCGGAAAGCAAACGACTTGGGATCAAGATTTTCGGAGGACAAGAAGTGACTGCCGGAAACATCATTGTTCGTCAGAGAGGAACTGTACATAATCCCGGATTAAATGTAGGGATGGGGAAGGATCACACCCTCTATGCATTGATAAACGGTAAGGTGAAGTTTCAGAAGAGATCAAACAATAAATCTTTTGTTACGGTCGAGCCGACCGAAAACTAAGATAATTAGAAAAACTTCTAAGAAATTTGCCTGTAATCTGCTATCTTTATAGCAGTTTACAGGTTTTTTTATACCAAATAACAGATGCTTACAATTTCATACATCAGGGAAAACCGGGATCATATCATCAGGCAATTACAAGTAAGGAACTTTAATGCAGGCCCCCTTATTGACGATCTGCTTTCGGCAGACCTTGTCCGACGGGATAATCAATCGAAAGTGAATGAGCTTCAGTCTGAGCTGAACCGGCTGAGCAAGGAGATCGGACACTATTTTAAAAATGGTGCGTTGGAAAAGGGTAACAACGCCCGGCAGCGTACCACGGAGATCAAGGAGATCATCGGTCAACTGTCTGCCGACATGCAAGCAGCAGCCAAAAAGATCAATGAGATCCTGGTTGTCATACCCAATGTTCCGAATGAACTGGTACCCCCGGGCAAGACAGAAAGCGACAACCAGGTCATCCGCAAAGGAGGCACGATGCCCGGGCTATCCGATGATGCTGTCCCGCATTGGGAAATTGCAAAGGATTACGATATCATCGATTTCGATCTGGGGGTAAAGCTTACCGGTGCCGGCTTTCCGGTATACAAAGGGGCCGGCGCAAAGCTTCAAAGGGCACTGATATCCTTTTTTCTTGACAGGAATATTGCTGCCGGATACACAGAGATCCTTCCTCCATTGATGGTCAATAGTGATTCAGGATTCGGTACCGGACAACTGCCTGACAAGGAGGGTCAGATGTATCATATTCAGTCAGATGATTTCTATATGATACCTACCGCGGAGGTGCCGGTGACAAATATCTATCGCGATGTAATTCTTGAAGAGCGGCAACTTCCCATTAAAAACACAGCTTTTACACCATGCTTCAGAAGAGAAGCAGGTTCGTACGGTAAAGATGTAAGGGGACTCAACAGGGTGCACCAATTCGATAAAGTAGAGATCGTTCAGATAGAATCAGCAGAAAAAAGTTACAATGCCCTTGAGGAGATGGTAATGCATGTGGAAGCCCTGATCAGGGATCTTCAACTTCCATACAGGATCGTCAGGCTTTGCGGAGGTGACCTGGGTTTTACATCTGCACTGACATACGATTTTGAAGTATATGCAGCTGCACAGGATAAGTGGCTGGAAGTTAGCTCAGTGTCTAATTTTGAATCCTACCAGGCCAACCGGTTAAAGCTCAGGTACAAAAAGAAGGGGGAAAAGAAACCGGTACTTGCACATACACTCAACGGCAGTGCCCTTGCGCTACCCAGGATCGTTGCTTCATTGCTCGAAAACAATCAGACAAAAGACGGGATCATGCTACCCGAAGTCCTCAGTTCCTACATGGGTACTGAAATGATCCGTAAATAAATACAGACCGTGGGCCTTATCACCCAACAACAGAAAGCATATCTGTTTGCTATAACAGCTGTCCTTTTCTGGTCAACCGTTCCAACTGCCTTTAAACTTGGACTGCGGTACCAGGACAATTACCAGATGCTAACAGGTGCAGCGCTTGTATCGACACTCCTGCTCGGGTCCACAATGCTCATCCAGGGCAAAGCAAAACTGTTTCGAAAAATTTCCAAAACAGATCTTTTTCGCACTGCACTTCTGGGTTTGCTTAATCCGGTATTTTATTACCTGGTGCTCTTCCGGGCATATGCTCTTTTACCGGGACAGGTAGCGCAGCCCCTTAATATGGTATGGCCCATCGTTCTTGTCCTGATCTCCATCCCCATGCTCCACCAGAAAATCGGGTGGCTGAGCATTCTTTCAATGATCATCAGCTTTGCCGGGGTAATTGTACTTTCATTGCAAGGGGGAACGCTCTTCAGTGAAAGTTCAAATTTCAAAGGAGTACTGCTTGCACTATCAACGGCAGTGCTCTGGTCGTTTTACTGGATCTTCAATATGAGAAGCAAGCTGGATGACGTTGTAGGACTGTTTCTCATTTTTGTCTTCTCCTCGATCTACCTGCTATTGGGTGGATTAATCAGAGAACCCGGACTACCCTCAGGAACAGAAGCATGGGCAGCAGCAGCCTACATAGGGATCTTCGAAATGGGATTTTCATTTGTGCTATGGCTGAAAGCGCTGCAGCTCTCGCAAACAACCGCCAGGATTTCCAACTTCGTTTATGTTGCGCCGTTTCTCAACCTGATCTTTGTCAACCGGTTTCTGGGTGAAAGCATCTATATTTCCACTATATTTGGGATTATCCTGGTTGTAACGGGAATAATTATTCAAAACAGCACGAATAAAAAAAATGCCACAAGCTGAAAGGATCATTTTGGGAATTGACCCGGGAACAAATATGATGGGGTTCGGTGTGGTAAACGCAACCGGAAAAAAACCGGTCTATATCGATATGGGGGTCCTCGACATCAGGAAGGAAGGTGACCACTACAGCAAGCTCAATGCCATATTCAAAACCACTGTAAAATTGATAGAGAATTATGCTCCTGTTGAGATGGCCATAGAAGCCCCTTTCTACGGCAAGAATGTGCAATCGATGCTAAAGCTCGGACGCGCACAGGGGGCAGCGATCTCTGCGGCGCTTTTTATGAACCTGCCGGTATGTGAATACGCCCCGAGAAAGATTAAGCTTTCAATAACCGGTGTCGGACAAGCGTCGAAAGAGCAGGTGGCGGGCATGCTTGAAAGGATGTTCAATATACCTGATATCCCCCGAAACATGGATGCCACAGACGGTCTTGCTGTGGCTGTTTGCCATTTCTACGAAAACGCTTCACTGGTAAAGAAAAAGGGATCAAAAGGCTGGGGTGATTTTATCCGGAACAACCCCGGCAGAGTAAAATAAGCGACCAAAAAGTTGCACGGGTTAAATTTCTATTGCAGCAGATATTTCTTCAGCAATTTCTTTAAATTCCTTTTCGGTAAGTTTCAATTTGGGCCTGCTGAATTCAATGTCATACAAACTATTGATCGGACACAGATGAATATGGGCATGAGGCACCTCAAGTCCGAGAACGGCAATGCCCACCCGTTTGCAGTCGATTGTTTTGTCGATAGCCAGGGCCACCCTCTTTGCAAATTTCATCATATCGCCCAGCAAATCTTCATCCAAATCGAATATATAATCGATCTCAACCTTGGGAACAACAAGGGTGTGTCCCCTGGTAAGCGGATTAATATCGAGGAAAGCAATATACCTCTCATCCTCTGCAATCTTATAACAAGGAATTTCTCCCTGGATAATTTTTGTGAAAATTGAGGCCATTGTATTTAAATTTTAAATGGATATTTCCATGATTTCGAATGACATATTGCCAGAGGGTACAGCAATATCCGCAACCTCTCCAACTTTCTTGCCGAGCAGTCCACGTGCAATAGGGGTCTCTACAGAGATTCTTCCGGATTTTATATCGGACTCCGTCTCGGAGACAATTTTATATTCAAGTACCTTGTTGGTTTTACAGTTTTTTATTTTCACCCGGTTCATGATCTGCACCTTACTGGTATCAATCCTTGATGAATCGATAATCCTGGCATTTGCAATCAGATCCTCAAGTTTTGCAATCTTCATCTCAAGCATTCCCTGCGCCTCCTTGGCAGCATCATATTCAGCATTCTCCGACAGATCACCCTTGTCTCTGGCTTCGGCAATTTGTTCAGAAATAGCGGGACGTTCAACCCTGGTAAGCTGTTCCAGTTCCTTCTGTAATTTCGCCAGTCCCTCTTCGGTCATATATGACACTTTTGACATAGCTTTTCCTGTTTAGTTAATGATATTAAAAACAAAGAAGAATCCCGCTTCACACGGAACTCTTCAACAATACAAAGATATAAAAAAATCAGTATTCTTTCCTATTAATTATGGCTGAATAAATTACGGCTGTTCCAAGATCAAAATCCTCCACCACTTTAAAATAATCCGGATAAGAGATATCTTCTACCTCAACCACCTCAATTTCCTCATCTGCAGTTGATTTTTCAGCTTCTTCAATAATTGAATCAAGATTCTCCTGCACCCCGGGATCATAAACACCTTTAAATTGGTTGTAGGAACTATCCGTAGACCCTTTCTCCTCACTTTCACTGTCACTT
>CAYOVC010000058.1:0-11328 GCA_964407305.1 uncultured Bacteroidaceae bacterium
GGAGGCATCACCCGATCGTTTTGTTTTGGTCCACCTGTAGAGAAATGAATTACCATCGATCCCTGTACTGGCATCAAAGTCGATGATCCATCCGTTGTTAACATCAAATTCATCGATCACTACCAGGTTCATGGGCTCTTCCATTGTTGAAAAGACTATATTAACATCCTCTACCAGTGGGATATTATCTTCATCCTTTACAGATCCAGAAATCTTTATTGTATAGGTTCTGTTGTATTCCAGCTCTTCTGAAGATGAAAAATAATAATGTCCCTTTCCCTCAATTGTTGCTATTGTGGCTCCTTTAGTTCCGAGGGCCACTCCCTCTTCCGGAATGATCTCAATTGCATTGATCAATGAAGTGTTATTGAGCGGTGCATCAAAGACCAGTCTGAACTGGAGGTAGGGACTTACTTTAGTCTGATCCTTCACCGGAAAACTGGTTTCAAGCTGGTACCTGTTTCTTTCGCCGGTTACAAAGCTGAACGAAATTGAACTGTCGAGAGGAACTCCCCATTGGTGCTCTGCAGTTGTATCGAGGGTGACGGAATAGCGCGTAACAGTATCATAGGGAATATCAGGCTGAAAATATACATTCAGGTAATGCCTGTCCCAGGAGAAAGTGCCGGATATTGGAGGAGTAATCGAGAAAGCTTCTGCCACTGAGGCCGAGTCCATATTCATGTTAAAGGTTATCCGTACCGGGTCAAAACAGTGAATGGTGTCGCCATCAAATGGATTGCTTGAAATCACTTTTGGGGCCATCGTTTTATCTGCGGTCATCCAGTGGTTGAGGTAACTGAAACTGTGTTCCGAAACTGTAACCTCTACTGTGTCATTGAAGTAATCGTTTGCAGAGAACACAAGGTTGTAGGTTCCTGGAGGAATGCTGTCGAACATGTAAAAGCCTGTGTTGACAGAGTCAACATGATAGGTGTCCCCTGTTTCAAGTAATTTAACAATGGCTCCATTGACATTCATATACTTGTCGGGTGAATTCGCAATGGAATAATTGTCTTTTACAAGCAGGGAATCCCTTATTATGCCAGAGATGATGCCAAATGGCTCGCTCCCTGTCAGGTCAAAATAGGTCTCCATGGCAAAAAGCATGTTCCAGGCCTCCTGTTTCCGGTATTCAATATTCAGTAATCTGTCCATCTCGGGTCTGTAATCATGAAAACTACCTTCGGAGATGATCCCCGGCACGACGAGGGGATATAGAACGCCATACCCATAGGTCCATGAAGGATTGAGGGTGAGGTCGCCGATATACCTGGGTGCAGTAAGTGTCCAGAATGTAGCCTCAATGGTGATAAGTTGTTCCCACAGGATTTTTGCCCATATTTTTGCCTGTGGATTTGCAGGTTCCTCACTTTTTCCGTTAAAGATGGTCATCGGGTAATTGGAAGTCTGATTCCCGGCGTTTGAGTGTATAGACAAAAACAGATCGACATTGTTATCATTGGCTAGTGCTGCAATAACGGAAAGAGGAAGATCGTCTTCTGTGCGGTTCAGAACCCTCGACATGATCACTTCACAATTACGGTCTTCAAGCAGGTCCCTCAGCCACAACCCCTTGGTCAGGTTTCCCTCGGATTCCCAAAACCCATTTGGCATTCCACGGTCATCTGAATCATGTCCGCCATGACCCGGATTGATCATCACCTTCAGTCCGGAGAAATCGGGTGATTGTCCATATGTCTCCGTTAATAATAAAATTATTATAAAACAGTAGAACAGGTATTTATAGTTCTTTACCATTGAATACTTCTTACTCTTTTACTTTGATCTTAGCTGTAAATATTTCACCCTTCAAGTTGTGAAATATGATTCGCTCACCACCCGGGGATACTTTTGGATAGAGTGCGATCTCGTCTGTTTTTTCGGTGATTTTTATTGTTTTACCACTGTTTACATGGAATGCAAACAGATCAGAACCTGTAACGATATATCCATCATCTTTGTCATCCATTCCCAGTACCCAGTCATTGTTGATCCAAACCGGAGCATTCAATGTTCCGGCTTCAGCAATGATGTTTCCATCAAGGTCGCTTATGAAAGTGCCTTTACCAACAGCGGTGAAGAGAATTTTTGTATTGTCGGGTGACAGCGCGGCCCAGACATAATAATTATCTCCGGTAGGGGCAAGATATTTTTCTTCCCCGCTCCTCGATCTAAGGATGATTGTCTTACCATCAATCCTGACAGAAGTAGTGCCACTATCCGGACTATCGATCTCTTTACTGGAATTTTTCCTCAGATCATGTTTCAGATGTATCGTTCTCTTCTCGCTACCGATACCATGTTGCACCGAAAAGAGTATATCATCATTATTGCCAGGAGAAAAGGATTTAACAACTGTGTCGCGGCCAGCGATTGTTTCGGTCCTCCTTTTTCGCACGTTATAATGATAGAGCCCTCTGTGATTTTGTCCTGTATAGATGATCTCCCTCTTGCTGCTGCCGAAATCCGGAAAGAATGCCTCCTGCTCAACCGGAATTTTTTTTATTCGCCGGACTTTGATGTCCTGTCCGTAAAGCGGGATCAGGAAGGAAACAGCTGCTAAAACAATCAGTATTCTTCTCATCATCTGTAATTATTCTGAAAAATTCGAAAAGATAAAAGAGGGCGGACGTTCCGGCCCGCCCTCCAGGTTTAAAGATCATAGAATGACTTATTGAACCTTCACGATCTTTGTCACGGTTGATGCACCAGTATCATCCTGCAACTTCAGATAGTAAAGCCCGCTCTTGTAGCCACTCATCTCAATTGTGATCGTGCTACCATTCATACTGTTTTGTGAATGCATCAGTTTACCTGTCACATCGATCAGGCTGACTGACCTTACATTTGCAGCATGTTCGATGGTTAGCAGATCCACAACCGGATTCGGATAAATGCTGATGGCTTCTGTTCCGGCAAGATCAACTCCGACAGGTATGATCTTGACGAAATCCGACATAGCAGGTTCGCCCACCAGGTAATTCAGTCCGCCGGTAAGCGCAGCAGGAATCACCTCAAAGGCAATGAATTTTCCTTCCATGTCGTTTCCAACAGTGTATTCAAGACCGGTTTCTCCGAGGATCTTCAGCTTATCTGATCCATCTGCGTCGCTGGCATACCACCACTGGTACTTACTTTCACCTTCAAGGTCACCGTTCGCATCACTGTAGGTATAGCTTGCGGTAAAGGTTTCACCGGCTCTTTCTGTACCTGTAATAGTAACATCTAGCGCTTCAGGTGCCGCAGCACCTACAACATTTACGACATCCACCAAATCGAATGCATTCAGTGGCATTCCATCGAAGGATACTACGTTACCGGTTCCGTCATATTCCATCTCAACTGTATTACCTTCCAAAACGACATTTGTCAGTTCAAGGGTCAGGACCATCGGGTTGTCAGCATGCCTGTAAATGGTGTCGACCGTCTTCACAGCGCCACCGGCATTGATAGACCATCCTGTACCTTCAAATCCCTCATCCGACATGTTCTTGCTGAACCATACATGCACCTTTTCACCTGCTTCATCTGTTTCAGCATATTCGAATTCAGGCAGCTCCAGTATTCCACTGAACCTGGCAATACCATTGTTGGCTGACAGCATATACAGGTGGAAGTAGTCATCATCTGCCTCTACATGCACACCCCCCAGTTCCTGGTTGGCTGTTGAAAGCACCTCTGAGGTTCCAACAGTGATGTGTGAGCTACCTGTAATATCCTGTACAATGATATCCCACTCTCCAGCATCATTCTTCTGGTGGAACGCAACAAGTGTGCGACCTTTGTAATAGAAGATCTCAGGTGAGTTAGACTGGTTATTGGACTGTCCGATACCTTCAAGGGCACCTACATAATTACCATCTTTATCGAAAATCTGTGCCTGTGCACCACGTCCGTCAACGATGAAATTGGCATCTGAACTGTTGCTGAACGGATAGGCCGAAGGTGTAGATCCGACTGAAGTTACATTCTGCAATGTGATGATCGTTCCATCATCCACAATTCCACCGGTTACAACCCAGCGAACAACCTTATTGCCGGCTGACTGAACAGCATAGATGACTGCGTCTCCTGAGACATCACCCACAACTGTGAATTTATCACCTAGGCGTAATTCATCAACAGAAGTAAATTCAATAAATCTGGTTGATGCTGCCAGCTCATTTTCCCATTTGTATATTACGAATGGTTCAACACTGCTGTTTAGTTGTAGCGGGCAGGCAAGTATCTGTCCGTCGTCGGATACCTCAACATCACTGATTTTGAATAGTCCCACATCCAATCCTTCGGTATTCATTTCCGAGACAAGGGCGCCGTTCTCCTTATCCACTACCAGTAGCTTTGTTCCTCCAAACCTGCTGGCAATATAAATGTGATCTGTGCCGACTGCAAATCCTCTTTCCGTGCTTCCTGTTCCGATATATTCAGGGACAGCATTTTGTTTTGCGGCCCGCATCCAAACACGTTCAAAATCACCGTCATTTGTAGATGCAATTGCAGCATCGGCAGTAACAGCTGAAACAGGATCGCCAGTGAGAAGTTCACCAATTGTGGCTACAGGAGTAATCTCGTAAACAAGATGTTTACCGATCATTCCTTCCGTAACAATCAATACATATGAGCCCTCGGCGCCAGTGATTTCCACTTTATTTGCACCCGCGGCATCATCGGCGGTATACCATTTGTGTATTGAAGCGCCTTCCGGATCATCGGTGCGGTCAGAGTAAGTATATGAACCATATACGACCGCTCCTACCTCAGGAGCGCCATGAACCATCACATCGGATGCCACCGGTGCTTCAGGTGCCGGTTTGGCAGCGATAACACCGGTTGCCACCATGACCGGGTCACCGGTCTCACTGTCGACCGTTACGGGTGTGACTTCAAAGATGATGTGTTTTCCTTCATCAGCAGCCACAACGGTATAGGTCATAACACCAGTGGCAACTTCAATCATGTTTGTGCCAGTGGCATCATCTGCCCTGTACCATTTTATGACTGTTGCTCCCTCTTCATCACCATTCAGGTCGCTGTAGGTATAGGTTCCCGTAAGAATTCCATCAACCTCTTCGCGACCGCTAATGGCCAGCTCAGATGCGACAGGCAGGAATTCCGGAAAGTAAACGGCAGAATCGGAGGCAACAGTAACGTTTTCACCTATAAGCAGTCCACCTGATTGAGCAACGGGCGTTACACTAAACAGAATATACTTATCAGCATCAGCAGGTTTGATCAGATAATTTAATGTATCTGTAGCAACTTCTGCCTGGTTTGTTCCGGCAGCATCATCGGCTGTGTACCATTTGATCTCAGTGTCTCCTTCCGGATCATCGTTTGCATCAAAATAGGTATATGAACCGGTAAGGGTTTCATTTACAGCGATCGGACCAGTAATAGTTACGTCTGAGGCCACAGGAGCCTCGGCATCTGTTAAGATTGGTCCCATAAGTGGTGATTCAACCAGGTATTCAGCAAATGATACGGTCCCTGTTTGAGCCACAGGAAGAACAGAGAATGATATGTATTTATTCTCATCTTCCGCCACAATCGTATAGGTTGTTGATCCTGTCGCCGAAGTTATCTCGGTTTTGTTTGTGCCTTCAGCATCATCTGCAAGGTACCATTTGATCTCACTGGTACCCTCTGCATCATTATTGATATCGGCATAAACATAGCTGGCAGTGAGTGTTTCACCCAGTTTTGTCAGACCTGTTATTTTAAGATCTGTTGCAACCGGTGCCGCCTCAGTTGATGCCGAATACATACCTTTGTTTGCTGAAAATGAATAGATGGATAAAGCACCGTCAGGACTAATCCTATATGTAACATCTTGATTTAGATCGAATTCACCCTGTGATGTGTGTACCACATCATCAGCGGTCAGGTCGCCTGGCTGTTTACCAGTGATGTTAATCAGCCTGGCTTTGCCATTGTCGGCAACAAGAAGAAAATCTTTGGAATCGTAAGTAAAAGCCTTCATTTGTCCGGTGTTTCCTTCAGCTCCTTCAAAAACCGTTCCCGGGACAACGCCTACAACTGCACCGGTATTGTCACAAAGTGTCGGATATGTTGAAAGGTTGTTGTACCAGAATCCATCCGATGCAGTAAGTCCGGCCGGAAAGGCCACTGACACCGTTCCTGTAGGAATGATGTCAGCCACTGTAATTTCTTCCACAGCACCGATAACTCCATCAGTGATGATATATCTCCATACCCTTCTGGTGCTGCTTACCGCACCCATTACTACCGCATCGGCAGTTATATCCCCAACTACGGTAAACATATCAACTCGACCGTCTCCGGTGTAGACAATAAAGGGTTCTGGATCGCTCATTTCGTCTGTCCAGCGATAGATGGTAAAATGACCTGCACCCCATCCGGTTTCTGCACTGGCATTGAGTGTTAATGGTGCTGCCAGTACTGAACCATCATCACTGAATTCAGCATCGGCAAGGTCAAATGTCAGGTCTAAAATACCGGTATTGCTGAGAGATTTCACATCAGCACCGGAAAGGGCATTTACTACTTCGACACTTGCGGTCCCACCGGGCCTTCCAGCTACATAAAGCCTGTTATTGCCATAGGCAAAACCACGGTAGTAGGATGAATTGTTCCAAGATGGAGTTGCAGTCCATGTGTCTGTAAGTGTCTGGCTCATTCCGTTTTCGCTTGCTAGAAGCAGGAAGGTTGCCATAAACGTAAACAATAGTTGAATGTAGTTTTTCATTTTCTGTTTAATTTAGTTATTAAGTTATTAAGTTATTTAATAAGTAGTTGTCCTTGTTCCATTTTTTTACCGTGAACGATCTGGTATAGATAGCTGCCAGATGGTAGCTGAGAGGTATTGTACCTGATGACCTGCTCACCGGGTTGTGCTTTTCCGGCAACGATTCCAATAAATTTTCCGGAAATGTCAAAGAGTTTTACCGAAACGGGACCGCCGGCATCACCGGGCAGAGAGAATTTGAAATCGGCATACTCTGAGGCTGGGTTCGGATAAACGTTAACTCCAAATTCACTGGTGAATCCACGTACCGTAGGCTGCACATTCACCAGTCCGTCGATCTTAAAGCAGGCAATTCCGTTGGAAGGTGCACATATATATAGGTGCAATGTATCATTCAATACACCGAACTCAACGGCCCCTTCACCATATGCATTGTCAAAACGGGTACCGAATGTAGGGGTGAAACCAATTACATCCACATCGGTGACGTTCTCCCCATGTTTGGAGATGTCAAAAACGTATCCGCTCTGATCGCCACTGAACATCCCCATGAGGAGTTTGCCGCCAAACTTTATGGTTCTGCCCGCTATAAGCGATGATGGATGACTCGCGGTGCTGATAGCCACTTGTGAGAGGTTCACACCGGATGTGGTGAAAAGGGTCGGCATGAATCCTTTGCCACTTACATAAATCCAGTCATCCTTATCCGGTACATCTGCTACTGTGATAGAGGTTCCAGCATTGGCTATATCCTGAAGTGTGATAATGGTAGAACTCTGCTCCACCACACCTGCAGTCACTTTCCATCGCAGTATTTTATTGGTCTCTCCTGCACCGGCGTAGATAAATGCCTCGGTATCCCAGTTGCCGATCACACTGAATTTATCACCCAGGCGGTAACCACCCTCCTGGTAATCAATGATCATCTGGGGGATATCCTGCTCCCAGCTCCACCGGTACACCCGAAAAGCCTTTATTGACACATATCCGCCTTCAAGCAGAATATCTGGTCCGGAGGCCAGTGTCATATTGCAGGCAAAAATACTTCCATCTTCCGTGGTGGTTACGTTGTTCAAAGGGTATCCTCCCCCGTAGCCCTGATCTGCACTGGTGATTCCGGTAGTCAGCAACTTTGTGACACCAAATGCCGGGGCCGTGCCAGTATACGGATCAAGTACAAATACATGTGGCTCACTTGTATCAAGGACACCATCAGAGTCTGTGTCCACCGCATGCCTGCTGGATACGTATACATGTCCGGAATAATCACTGTAAACAATTCCCCGCTCTACAGCAGCGTAGGCAGGACTGCCGTCGTCGGCCTCGCTGCCATCGGTAAACCATTCCGGAGCATTCTCGCCATAATGTGCCCATACCTCCACAAAAGTAATGGGGTCCTGCCCAAAGCTGAACATGACAAAAAGCGAGAATAAAATAGTTACAGGTAAAATTTTCTTCATAGTTTTCCTTTTTAAATGTTGATTACCAGTTAGAAATAATTGTTTTTTGTATTACAACAATATCCGATTGAACCGTTCGGATTTTTAAAACCATATCGTTGTTTCTGTTTGGAGAATCCATTAAGAGCTTGTCCATTAATGAGATAATAAATAAAAATGCTGCAAATAAGGTTTTTTAAAAAGTACCTTTATGCAAAATTACATTTGTATGACAAATAATTTGTAAAAAATTGAATGCTTTAAAACATAAACCAACTTGTGGAATGATGTAATACCAATTCTCCAAATATTGCATAATATTGACCAGGTATTATAAAACAGAACTGGAATTATGATATTTTTAACACATACCTTCATCGGTATTGCAAGGATCCGGCTACTTTTTACCCTCCTCATAAGTACCTGTTTGTTGCTGTCAACAGGTGCCCAGGGAACAAAGCGGGAATTCAGGGCCATATGGGTAGCTACTGTGGCAAATATAGATTGGCCGTCGCAACCTGGATTATCCGTCGAACAGCAGAAAAGGGAGATTCGAACCATCCTCAATTTGCATAAGGAGAACGGCATGAATGCCGTCATTCTACAGGTGAGGCCATGTGCAGATGCTTTCTATGACTCACAACTTGAACCATGGTCGAGGTATCTGACAGGATTACAAGGGGTTGCCCCAAACCCATTCTATGATCCGCTGGAATACTGGATCACTCAGTCGCATATGCGCGGCATGGAGTTGCATGCCTGGTTTAACCCTTACAGACTGAAGCAGAGCGTTGAACATAACCTGACCAATGATCATTTTGCTGTTGCACATCCTGAATGGGCTTTCGAATACGGAAAAAAAAGTTATCTCTCACCTGCGGTCCCGGAGGTATGGCAATACCTGGTTGATGTGGTAACAGATGTTGTTCGACGCTATGATATTGATGCGGTTCATTTTGATGATTACTTTTATCCGTACCAGGTTGCCGGTGAAGCGCTTCCCGACGACAGTCTGTTTGCACTTTATGGTGGTGACTATTATCCCGACAGGAAAGATGACTGGAGAAGACAAAATGTTGATACCGTTATTCATGCCCTTTCCCTGGCAATAAAAGATGTAAAGCCCTGGGTCAGGTTCGGGATCAGTCCCTTTGGGGTATGGAGAAACCGAAGCGAGGATCCTGCCGGTTCGGAAACTAGGACGGGTACAACCAATTTCAGCGGGCTCTATGCTGACGTGATTCGTTGGCAGAGGGAGGGATGGATCGATTACCTGATGCCGCAGGTCTACTGGCGCGATGACCATCCGGCTGCGGATTTTTCTACCCTTGCATGGTGGTGGAACGACGTATCATATGGCAGGCATGTCTACCTTGGACTTGCACCCTACCGGATCGATCGACGGTCGGAACACAGGCTCTGGCGCAGGGAGCGTTTCTTTTTAAAGCAGATAGAGTTGAGCAGGGGGCTGGAAGAGATACAGGGCTTTGGTATGTTCAGCAGCCGTCACTTTTTTCGCCAGGACCTGAGGCGACTCAATCGAAAACTTCAACGAAGGTACATGGAGCATCATGCGCTGGTGCCGCAAATGCCATGGATCGACCATCTGCCGCCAAACTATCCGCACAACCTGTATGTAGAAGGAAATACCCTGCGCTGGGAAGTTGAGAACACTGACAATGAATTCGACCGGCAACGTTTTTTTGTGATCTACCGGTTTGATCATTCCGATTCCAGGCACCTGAAATCGGCAGACAGGATCGTTGCTGTTACCGGTCTGCAATATCACGATTTCGGAGATGAAATACCGGGGGGTATCTATCGCGTTGTTGCACTCGACAGATTGAATAATGAAAGTCAGCTCAGCGATCCGCTAAATATAAAATAGGGTTCCTTCAATTATTCAGAAGGATCGCCAGGAACTGTTTACAAGTAGAAAAATTTGTCATACAAATTTGTTATATTTCGGGTTAATTCTATAATTTTGAATTTTTATAGCCGTTTTTCAGGTCAAATTAAAAACGTCATTTAAAATATTTGTATTATAACTTTATATTGCGTCGCATGATCGATTGTTTTATCTTCTCCAGTCAGATTGAAAAGTACAGTGACCTTCACACAGGATTCAGTTCACATCCGCAGGTAAATAATGTGGTGCTTATGGGACAGGGTCCGGGTGAAACCATGAAACCAATGGTTGAGGTGTGGCCATTTAATGGTAATTTTAGCACGGAATTTATCATGAAGATGGCGGCATATGCCAAAGCGAGATACCTGTTGTTTGTCATCGCAGATACCGGGATCAGTTTTGGACCCGACGCTTTGGAGCGTTTTATGTCTGTTGCTGAGGATACAGGCGCAGGAATGCTCTATTCAAACTATTATTCAGTCTCAGAAGGAGTAAGGTCGCCCCATCCTGTAATTGACTATCAGACTGGCAGTTTGCGCGATGACTTTAATTTTGGTCCGGTGCTCTTCCTAAATGTCCTGAAAATGCAGCAGGCAGTGGCCACATTCCGTGAGCGGTTTGACTTTGCCGGGTTGTACCAGCTCAGACTGGCTGTTTCCAGGATCTCTCAGATCATTAGAATCAGGGAGTTTCTTTATGAAGCTGAGACAACCATTCCCACAACATCCGGAAAGAAAATGTTCGATTATGTTGATCCGAAAAACCGTTCGGTCCAGGTTGAGATGGAGGCAGCGGTTACCACCCACCTTAAAGAGATCGGGGGATACATGGACCCGGGTTCCATGCAGATTGAACACGACACGGAGCATTTCGACAATGAAGCCTCTGTAATCATTCCGGTCCTCAACAGAAAAAATACAATTGCTGAAGCTATTGAATCTGTGGTAAAACAGGTGACAGATTTCAGGTTCAACCTGATTATCGTGGATAATCACTCAACAGATGGCACCACAGGTATCATAGAAAACTATACAAAAAAATACAGTAACCTGGTTCATATTATCCCGAAAAGGAGCGACCTGGGTATCGGCGGTTGCTGGAACCGGGCAGTAGCCGATCCTAAATGCGGTCGGTTCGCCGTTCAGCTCGATAGTGACGATCTCTATTCAGATGAGACCACACTCCAAAAGATTGTTGACCTCTTCAGAAAGGAGCGTTGTGCCATGGTTATAGGTTCCTACCGGATGACC
>CAYOVC010000059.1:0-11310 GCA_964407305.1 uncultured Bacteroidaceae bacterium
ATTATTCCCGGGTTCATTATACAGATCCCACAACACGATCCTTTCGTCATCTGAAAAGGTATCCATTATATCTTTCACATATACCTCTAAGGTATCCATGATTGTCGGATCCCTGAAAAGAAGATCTCCTGGATCCCTGACCCATCCGGAATTATGAATTCCGGGTTTAGGTTCAGGCTGTTTTCCTGCCTGGTAATCTGCGTTCCAGCAATCGTCGAAGAAGACGAACATGGTAGAGATTTCATGTTTATTGGCAATAGAAAGGTATTCATCCATCCTTGATTTAAAACCTTCTCTGTCAACCTGCCATGCCAGATGATGAAGATACACCCTCATACAGTTATACCCAATCTCCTCGGCCCATCCCAGTTCCCTGTCTATGGTAACTGGATCAAAACTCTCTTCCTGCCACGTTTCCAACTGGTTAATCGCTGTGCTTGGGTTAAAGTTGCCCCCCCTGAGCCAGGGCTGTGCCTCACCCCAGGCAACCGCCTGCTCAGTGCTCCACCGATTATTTTTTAACACTTCATCTCTGTTTTGATTTGACGAAGTATTGCATCCTGAAATTCCAAAAAAAATGATACCCAAGATAAAAGCCGTTCCAAATTTTGAATTTTTCATAATATAGGTTTTTATATTTCTATTGCACGATTAATTTTTGTGTAACCACTTCGGAATTGCTTTCCACATGTATTAGATATATCCCGGAAGAAAGCGTTCTAATTGGTATCTTTATTTCATCTTTTATAGTGTCAAAGGAGAACAGGATTCTCCCATTGAGGCTGGATATACTTATTTGTCTTTGACCTGAATCACTGAAGCGAAGTGTAAAATAATCGGATGCGGGATTCGGGAAGATCCGTGTTTCGTTCAGTACTGATGTCTGCATTTTTTCAATAGAAGTTGTGAGCAACTCTGAAGTTACACGAAAATTATCAAAACTTACGCCGGTGTTGAAAGAGCGATATCCAGCCATGCCGTTGATTAACGGATACGGATCGGTATAATCAATTTTTGGTTCTGTCATATCATCGACATACACCCTTATGCGATCTTCATTCACAACCACCCGTAACCGGTACCATCGATTCATTTCCATTGGTATTGAGGCACTTTCAAGTAACTGCCACCCAAAGTTGTGTTTCCCGAGTACAACACTACTAAAATTAAATCCACAAAAGTATCCTTGCAGATAATCTGTACCCTTGGCAGGATCATTACCGGCTCCGCCCAACGCCGGATTATTCACACGGAAAATTAGTCCTGCATTCATGCTCCTGGTAAACAGGATATCTGTTTCAACGGTATAATCACGCCAGAATTCACTTCCATACGCCCTCTTTCCATAACCGTCAATTGTCGCATATTCACTGGTTACACTCCAGTCACCATCGTTGTATCTCCACCCTGGGCCAAAGGATCCACTGAAATCCACCGACACATCAAATGGCTCATTATCAGCCCTCACAAATTCTATCTCATACAAATCTATGGGACCTGATCCAACTTCCAGGCTGATTGTTCCGAATCCCTGACTCAGCCCGATATCCTTTACAAGAAATGTCTTCCAATCACCTTCTGTAGAAGGCAGATCGATAGCACCAGATACATCTGTGCCGCTATGCAACAACCTCACGGCACAACCACTGGCATTCGCTCTATAGATAAATTGCACATTATAGAGTCGTGTAGATTCGACATTGATATTATAGCTCAACCACTCATTTGCGTCAAGCGATGCGATTGCCATACCACCATACTCGAATTCTGTCATTGGAATCTCATCGGTTCTTAAAGACACTTCTGGTTGTTCAGAAGCGTCTACTTTATGATAGCCAATTCCTTCTCCGCCCTGTTTGTATTGCATAGCCGGAAGTTTTCCCGGAACAGGTTTGTAGATGTCAAATGTTCCGGATCCATTTACTTTGTTGCTGAAAGCTATATAACCGAACTCACCTTTAACCTGGCTGGTGGCATAACCGATTTTACCACCATTTAACTCATTCTCTACATCACATTGAAACAATCCATCAATAAAAAACCTGAACTTGCCATTAAATTTCTCGATCCTCAAGGTGTGCCATTGTGAAAAATCCAGACCGGCCGGAAGGTCCGTAAATATGGATGGCCCCAAAATATCATTTTCCATAAAGTTAACCTCAAGTGTATTGGACGAACCGTTAATCAACGCAATTCCATAGTTTGATGCATCAATATAACCGAAAACAGCACCTAATTTGCTGTTTTCATCTTTCCTTTCCAGTTCCCTGAAATTATACTCAGCAGTATAATTCTCATCAGAGACACTATCCAGGAGCGACAAGTAAATATCATCTGCATTCTGATTCATATCAGTCTGCATTAGGGATCCGTGGCTGCCAACAGACCAGTCTCCACCGGAGGGAAATAGCCAGGCTGAGCCAGGATCATCGCGTCGAAAGAAATCGTATGCATCAGGTAGGAATGGATTCTGCTGTGCGTAATCGTTGGGGCCAAGAACAACCATTTGTTCGGCGTTCCAGGCAATACGGTCAAAATTTAACCTCCTGAATGGTCCGTGACCGGACACAAGGTTATGATAGGTAAGATAATAACTGTCAAGATCCGGCCCAATAAAGATACTGCCATGGCCAAGTCCTGTATGCAGACCAAGTGTTCGCACCAATACAGGATTTTGAAATGATGCTGGATTATAAGTATTAACGGGTCCGGTGGAATTCATGGCATAATCTATCCGGTATCCCTTGCTAATAACGTGGTTACCAGTGTAGATCATATAATAAATACCATTTCTTTTAAACACACATGGTCCCTCTGTCCAGTCATTATTCATCACAGTTCCGAGGTTTATACCAGCACCAATGGAGGTCGGACTGGGCATTGGGCAACCAATGATCCCGGACGGAGAAGCATGATAGAAGTACCAGCTTCCATCATCCTCGATAAACACAGATCCATCTATACTTTTACCAAGATTTCCGGTAACTGCTGTAAACGGACCGGTAGGAGAGGGTGCTGAGAGAACATAATGCCCGTTACCAGCCGGTGAAGTATACATATAGAATGTTCCGTTCCAATAGAAAACTTCAGGGGCATAAGCCCCTTTTGTAATAGGATCTGTGGACGATAACCCCTCATATTTCCAGCTGATAAGGTCATCTGAACTCCAGGTCTTAATGCCTGTTTCACTGTCCTTGGTACTGCAATAAAGATAAAACACTCCCCTGTGCTTCAGTACATAAGGATCGCCTATAGAATAACCTTGCCACTCATTCTCCAGGATAAAAGGATTATTCATCTCCTGGGCAGTTGCATAAATGCTGATTAATAGCAATATACTTAAGAAGAATGGCTGTTTCATCATCCCGTATTAAGAAAAAATAGAGGGTGTGAGGTCCACGCCCTCTATTTAAAAAAATAAAAACCTAAAACTATCTACTTAACAAACACTTTTGCTGCATAATTCACATTCGATCCAACAATTTTCACAAGGTAGATTCCTGTATCGAAAGAGAGCGAACCCAACTCAGCAACAGGTTTTTGTCCAACAAGCGCTCCTGTTACGTTATATACAGACACCTGTTCATCATATCGTGGCTGGTTCAGCTTCACCTCAATCTTGCTATACCTCGAATAAACCAATGGCTCATTGGCTTTGGTCTTAACCTCAGGCACATCGGTCCAACCGGTTAAAGTCTCCTGGTATAAAGCAACAACTTCCGCTTCGCTCAAACCGGCATCGTAAATACGAAGATCACTGAGGGCACCTTTCCAAAGATCATCTGGCCAAAAACTTTTCCCAAGGGCATTTTCAGTATCCTCCAGGGTTGAAATTGGCCTGGTAAAACCGCTTTCTGCAAAAACTTTCGTATCGTTGTGATAGATAATGATTGAATCACCCTTTACGATTGCTGCAGAAAAATACCAGGTATCAACCTGAATGTCAATGATATCCTTTGGAAAATCAATGTCCACCCAGGGACCAGATGGATCAGAGAGGGTAAACCTGTACATCTCCTCATTTCCTCCTACTGGGATCACCATAAATACATCCTTTGGTTCTGTTTGATCACCTTTTCCAAATGTATAAATACGTGACCACACCCTCTTTTCATCCATACGAAACCAGCATGTAACGGTTACCTCATCCAAGCCATTGATTACAGAGGGCAGATTGGCATAACTCTCCCCATTGAAATTGGCGACTGGACCTCTGGTGTCGTCGGTTTCAAATGACACACCATTGTTGGTCCCATGTTTTTCACCAATGCGGTCGTTTAGATCTGTTTTTAACGGCCAGTGATGAACCTGTGCGGACATAGAAAGTCCGACGATTAGTGCAAAAAGCACACTTAAAGATAGATGTTTTTTCATAGTAATTAATTTTAGTTAAACAAATAAATATGACTGTCTCCTATTCTTTTAATAGTTAGGATTCTGATCCAGATTGGGATTATTGTCCACCTCAAACTGTGGCAATGGTAAAATATGATGTTTACCCAACTCAAAATTTTCAAAGTCAGGATCCCTAGATTTCAACTCATCAATACCCTCCTGCGTTTCAAGCAGCCCCCAACGTTTTAGATCGATCCACCTGACCGATTCAAGACTAAGTTCAAGCGCCCTTTCCATTTGTAGTCTTTTCAGAAAAGCATCTTTTGAATTGACACTGGCAGCAATTTCAGGTACGGTGCTATTGGCAAGCTCGGGCAAATTGGTGGATGGACGTGCTCTGACCATATCCACATAATCAATGGCATTGGGAAGATCGTCGAGTTGAGCAAGGCATTCAGCGTAGCAAAGAAGAACATCGGCATAACGAATTACCCTGTAGTTAATCGGTGAGTAGTAATCTGTCCTGTCCTTGAAATAATCATCACCGTATTTTCTGAAAAAATGATCGCTGAACCAATTGAATCTCCATTTAGTAATTGTTCCGGCAAACAATGTTTCATTGGGAAAATCATCAAACATTTGAGGATATATAATACTAACCCTCAGCCGGTCATCAAACGTTGTTCCATTTACTGAATTATCAACAGTGGGTTCCCGCTTGTACTCATCTACCAGCCACGGTCTGGGTTGTCCGTCACACCAGCCTATGCCTTTAGGAGCAAAAAACTGGGACTTGGTATTGCCAAGTGCCATATTTGGAACATTGTCATCAATGTCTGATCCGTTATTACGGTCCATCTCAGTCTCATTTACATCAGAGAACTGGATCTCGAAGACCGATTCCATATTGTTCTCATAAAAATGTGTGAAATTGTCAAAGTAATTGTCCATCAATCCATAATAACTCTTCCCGTCTCCTTCGACCAACCACTGAAATGCGTCTTTGGCTTCCTGCCACATATGTTGCTGCATATAAACCTTGCCCAGAAGGGCATATGCTGCTCCCTTTGTAATCCGCCCTTTATCGACTCCTTCCCAAACTGCCGGAAGGTTCTCAATGGCAAGTTCCAGATCATCAATAATTATTTCATATATTTCGTCTGGTCCTCCAACTTCATGTTTATCACCTGCACTTGACGGTTCAAGGACAATAGGAAGATTTTCGAACAAGATCAGAAGGTTAAAATAATCGAATGCCCTTATAAACCTTGCCTGTGCAACAATCTGGTCCAGTTGTATCTGCTCCCTTGCAGTCTCTGCTTCAATCTCGGGAACATAAGTAATAATTTGATTGGTCTGAAATATCTGCTTGTAGTGTCCTTTAAATATGGTCCGTCCACCCTGGATAAAATTATAATTTGTGTAATTAAATTGGGTCCAGTCCTTTAATTCATTCCAAGGACTGCCGCTGTATGCCATATCCGAAGTAAGATCGTACCGGAAATAGATCCATCTCGACCAGTTACCTACCCGGGTAAACTGACTATAGACGGCGGTTAACCCCATTTGAGCATCCTCAACTGTATTCCAAAAAGTGGATTGGGTGGGTACATTTGGGTTTTCAACATTTAGAATGTTTTCCTTACAGGCCATAAGGCCTATAATTATGATTGCTGATAAGATAATTTTCCTGATCATGATTTGGTAGTTTTAAAAGTTGGCACCGATTGAAAACATTGTAATACGGGGAGAAGGATAGGAGTTCCCGTCAACTCCGAACTCAAGAACGTAACCATTGTTGAATTCCGGATCAAGACCCCTATATTTCGTAAAAGTATAAGGGTTCTGTATAGATACGGATAGTCTAAGGTCCTTAACATAATCCTGTATGGGATCAATATTAAATGTATACCCTAGCGATATCTGGCGTATTTTGAAAAATGAACCATCTTCGATCCATCGATCAGTCCAACCGATTGAGTTCCTTTCATCTGCATACAACACCCTTGGAAAATCTGTATCGGTGTTTTCCGGTGTCCACGGATCAATTCCATACCTGTAATTGGAATTATCGTTAAACCGCTCAGTAAGGGATCGGGTTCCGTTGAACACCTTTTGTCCGAAAGCCCCAAATCCATGCATGGAAAAATCCCAGTTTTTATAAGCTATATCAGCTGAGAGTCCTGCTTCAACCTTTGGCCAGGGACTTCCAACTATTTGCCTATCCCCTGCTGCCGAAATAATTCCATTGTCATCATAGTCAATATACCGCAAATCTCCGGGCTTTGCATTGGGCTGAATAACTGTTCCTTCCGAATTGACATGTTCGAGAACCTCTTCCTCGGTTTGGAAAATCCCATCGGTTTTTACCAGATAGAACATGGCCATTGGACTACCTACTTCTGTTATGCAAAGTCCGGTTAGAATCCGGCTGTCGCCATAGGGAAGATCAAGCATTTCGTTCTTTATTGTTGTAATATTTGCTGAGATGTTATATCTGAAATCACCCTTCATCTCTCGCCAGCTCAGATCAATGTCAACACCTGAGTTCATGATGCTTCCAGCGTTCACCCAGGGATTTCCTCCATCATTTCCCGTAGCAATCAGGATTGGAAACTCTACCAGTACATCTTCTGTAATTGAGATGTAATAGTCTGCCGAAAATTGCAACCTGTTTCCAAAAAACCCGAAATCGGCCCCGATATTGGTCTGTTTCTTGGTCTCCCATGTTAAGTCTTCATTCACTAGTTCTCTCTGAATGGCTCCGCTGAGCACCGTCTCGTCGGAACCTGTTCCAAACACTGCCAGCGGGAAGGTGGTAAGACTGGGAATATAGTCATACCGTCCTCCAAAGGCACTGTTTCCAAGCTCACCATAACTTGCCCGTAGTTTCAGGTTGTCTATCCCCGGGACATCAAAGAAATCCTCCTGACTAATCCTCCATGCACCTGATACTGACGGGAAGTAGCCCACCCTGTAGTCTGGACCAAACTGTGACGTGGCATCTCTTCTTAATGTTGCACTAAATAGATAGGTCCCTGCATAATCATACTGAAATCTTCCAAAATAGGAAATCCTGTATAACTCATTTCTAAAACCACCAGTTGAAGCATTTTCACTTCCTGCATCCAATACTGTAAGATATTCTCCACCTGAAACAAAAATTTCATGGTTCAATCCCCAGATCTGCTCGTAAGCCTCACGCTGGTAACTTGAACCGAGGACACCATTCACTGTATGGTTCCCAAAAGCTTTATTGAAAGTTAGAAGATTGTCATATATAAATGATTGATACCTTGCCTTATTCTCATAGACATGCGATAATTCAAATGGAAGGTTCAGTGTAAAATCACCCTCCTTTCTCAATCTTTTAAATGTGTCAAAGCTTGTCTCATATCCGGCACTCATGCGATAAGTAAGAAATTTAAATAACTCAATCTCGCCAAACACATTCCCGCGGATCCTTGCATTCTCCGATCTCAGATTCACCAGGTTCTGAATGGCAATCGGGTTCGTTCCAAAAGTTCTGGCCCTTGCTTCATCACCAAACCCGAATCCTCCGGCATTGGTTGAATCATATACAGCAATATCGGGGGTCATACGCATGACATCTGTAATAGGATTACCCCCACTGTAAGGGACAACCTCGGTATTACTTATTGCCAGGTTCTCCCCGATAGTTAGTATCCCCTTTTTTGCCTCAGTGTTTACCCTCACACTGTAGCGCTCCAAACCAGTACCTTTCAATGTTCCTGTATTTGAGAAATAATTTGCCGAAACCAAATATTTACTGGTCTCGGATCCGCCTGAGATACCTAAATTATAATCACTACTGAACCCTGTCTGTAAAGTTTCCTTTTCCCAGTCTGTATTGTTTTCAAAATGATTCTGGGGTGCCATATTGGCATTTTCATAGGCCATATCGTTGTAAAAAAAGAAATCTGTCGTATCCATCAGGTTCAGGGAGGGTAATTTTTCCATCCCGAATTTTGCTGAAAAGTTGATACGGGGCTCGCCTGCCTGACCGCTTTTTGTAGTGATGATTATGACACCGTTTGCTGCCCTGTTACCATAGATGGCAGCAGCTGAAGCGTCTTTAAGGATCTGAACAGATTCAACATCATTCACGTTCAGGTCGCGCAATCCTCCGGTGAAAATCAGCCCATCCACAACATACAATGGATTGTTATTACTGATATTGCCAATACCCCTGATTTTAATGTTTGGCTCACTGCCGATGTTACCATTTGATCTTACCGTAACACCCGAAGCAAGTCCCTGAATGGCTTCTCCGACCGACAATGACTGTACATTTTTGAACCCATCCGTATCCACGACTGAAACAGCACCGGTAAGATCTTTTTTCTTCACAGTGCCATAACCAATTACTACGATCTCTTCCATTGAAGCGATATCGAGTTCAAGAATTACGTCTACGTTACTTCTACCATTCACTGGAACCTCAAGGGTAAGATATCCGACGTAAGAAAATACCAGAATGGCATCCTGGCTTGAAACATTGATGGTAAAGGTTCCTGATTGATCAGTAACCGTACCAACCTGAGTGCCCTTTTCAATAATATTTACTCCGGGCAGCCTTTCTCCCTCAGCGTCTGTAACCTTTCCTGCAACCTGGAATTGCTGGGCTGTCAGCACGCTGAATGAAAACAATAAGAAAATAATAATCTGATAGGATTTCATAGCTGATAGATATTTAGTTTAGTCCAATAGTTATCGCAAATTACGCCAGTACATAATAAGGGTGTTGGAGAATTGTTCATATTCATGGTACTTTTGTTCATAATGAATTGCTATTATATGGGTGCTGACTTTAAGCTATTAACTTTAGATTGCAGGTTTATTCCACGTATAATATTAGCGGGCACCAGCAAAGAGATAACACCAATCCGGTAAGAACATCTTTAATACCATTGCAGATAAATATCATCATCTGTTATTTAGGGTGTCGAGGGAACAAACTATCTCCCGGTTTATACTGTATGTTTCATCTAAAAGTACCTTTACAACTTTCCTGTCATATGTAAAAAATCCGTTGTCCTCCCTCCATACGCCCTCAATGTCTGTGGTCTGACAATACACAGCTCCCGATAATCCTTTAGCTATATATAATTTAAGCCTGGTGCATATTTCAATATAGGCTTCTGTCAATTCTTCACGTGTTTTGATACTAAAGTTTGTTTCTTCATACCAGGAGTGCTTTTTTATCTGTAGAGGTAATGCTCCAAATTCTCCCAATACCATCGCTCTGTCTGATACTAATTCAGGCATCGCAGGACCCGGATACTGGTGATGGTCGATAATGTCTCCTACAGGGAAATGATTTCCGCCGCTGGGACCGTCAACCAGCCTGGATGGATCATATTCCTTGGTCCAGTTTAGCATCTCAACCGTTTTAAACTGACCCCAACCCTCATTAAAGGGAACCCATACAACAACTGATGGATGAGAATAGAGATAGTCCATAATCTCCTTCCATTCCCGGCGGTATTGTAATTCCGACTCTTCACTTCTTGTAATCTCCTTTCCGTCGATCCCACTTGGTCCCTGCCATTCAGCTTTCCGATCACCATTGGGCATATCCTGCCACACTAGCATTCCCAACCTGTCGCAGTGGTAATACCACCTCTGGGGCTCTGTTTTTACATGTTTGCGTATCATGTTAAACCCCAACTTTTTCGTCATTGCTACATCCCATATAAGTGCACTGTCAGCCGGTGCCGTATAAATACCATCGGGCCAGAAACCTTGGTCAAGCGGACCATAATTAAAAAGGAATTGATTGTTCAGGGTGATCCGCATCAGTCCCTGAGGATCCTTTTTACGTGAGATTTTCCGCATCCCGAAATAGCTCTTTATTTCATCCATTACCTCGCTTTCATCAATAATACTAACCTTCAAATCATAGAGGAAGGGATCATCGGGTGACCATAACCTTGGGTTGCTTAACTTAATATGACTATCTCTGTTTGCGTAGCCACTATATACAACTACTTCTTCTTTGCCATCTGAAATGATAATCTCAGCAATATCCTTATTTGTTGGTTTGTTGGTTTCTACGGATACCAAAACAGTCTCACGGTCTATGTCCGGTGTGATCCTCACCGATAAAATATGGTTGTCGAAAACTGGCTCAAGCCAAACCGTTTGCCAGATACCAGTAACCGGACGATACCAGACTTCAAAATATTCCGAACGCTGTTTGCCTATTGGCTGTGTTCCCTTTTCAGTTGGGTCCCATACCCTCACAATGACCTCCTGCGAACCAAACCTCTTTAAATATGGGGTTATGTCGAGCGAAAATGGCGCATAACCACCTGCATGACTTCCTGCAAATTGCTTATTGATCCATACATCCGCCTTCCAGTCAATCCCTCCAAAATTCAGTTTTATTGTTTTTCCATTCCACGCAGCAGGAATTCTAAATTTTCTTGAGTACCACAATTCATAATCTATACCAACCTTTTTTTTCACTCCCGAAAGTGCCGATTCAACCGGAAAGGGTACCAGAATCTGTCCGTCAAAAGTTTCAGGAATGGAAGCTCCTTTTGGTAGTATAGCATAATTCCATAATCCATTCAGATTAAACCAATCACTTCTTTCCATCTGCGGCCTCGGATACTCAGGCAATACATTGCCAGGATCAATCTGCTCTCCCCAGGGTGTCATCAGTTTCTCTTCAACCGGTTCCCAGGTTACAGAATCCTTGCAGGATGAAAAAGAAAATAAAATTGAACCCGCTATAAATGAAAGTATTACACACGATGCCTTATACTCCTTCACCCAAGAATATAGTCTATATGCTGGATGTTGTCTCAAGTGTTTGTTCATTTGTCTCAATTTGAAGTTCTCTGAATAAATATATTTATGGCAAGGGATAATCCCTGCTGACTACAATTGTTCAAAAATGTTGTAATATTGTTCAGAAAGTGAAATTCTTATCAGGAAATTTCATGG
>CAYOVC010000060.1:0-11308 GCA_964407305.1 uncultured Bacteroidaceae bacterium
GTGCCCAGAACAGGACTCGAACCTGCACGTACTTGCGTACACTAGTCCCTGAAACTAGCGCGTCTACCAATTCCGCCATCTGGGCTGGTTGATGCCGGTCATACAAAAAGAACTGTGCCCAGGACAAGAATCGAACTTGCACGACCTAATTCGGTCACTAGGCCCTCAACCTAGCGCGTCTACCAGTTCCGCCACCTGGGCGTATAATACTTATCAAACTCTGAAAGAACCTAATGCTGTTCCGCTTACACATAAGCTTCATTTGTAGGGTGGCGGAACAAAAAATAAAAAAAACAACCCCGAAAGAATTCGGGGTTGCAAATATATTAATTTTTTGTTCAAAGATATTGAGCGATCAGGTTTTTTTACCGTTCCTGACTGAATTTATTCTCTTTAACCTTCCTGATTTCGGAAGACTTCTTCATTGATGCATGTTCTTTAGCCAGGGCTTTCTTCCCGATCCTTGTCAATGCCACTTTCTTTTCGGGTTCGTAATAATCCACATAGGCGATAAAATCATGAATAAAGCCGGGTTCCAGGGGTTGGGTCTCAATAAAACCAACATCCTCAGCCGCCAGTGTGTGATTATCGTGATCCTGTTCCCACACGTCCACATAATAGCGTTGGTAGTTCAACCCTTCAAAAACACACTTACCAAGCGGTGTAGTAAAGACCTCTTCTGACGGATTGGTTTCTGTTTCCCAGTCAGCAACCGATTCGAACAGCAATACAGATGCTCCCTCAACCGGATACTCATCGAAATACTCCAGTACGGTGATTCGCAATGCACTGTTGATCCCCTCAATCACATGAATGGTTTTCGAGTAAGAATCCTCCTCACTGCCGAAACCAAATACATTCAGCGTTACCTCATAGGTTCCGGGGTCATCATAACTGTATACCGGTGACGCAAGCGCTGAGGTATACCCATCACCGAATTCCCAAAGGTAAGAGACAGCATCGACTGTTGTATTATAGAATTCCACCTGCTCCCCGGTAAAAACAATGTCTGTCTCCACGGCTACAGGACCATTGTCGCCGGTAAGGTCAGTATAGATGGTGAAAGGCTCTTCGGGATAGACATTGATGATCGCCGTTGAAACGTCCTTTCCTCTCTTCCTTCCGTATGCCTCTAACTGCACCGTAAAGGATCCGCCCGACATAAATGTATGCTTGGGATTATATGCATTGGTACTGGTTCTATCACCAAAATTCCATTCAAAGGATTCGGCATCAATTGAAAGATTCTCGAAATTGACCTGCTCACCTGCTATGGGATGGGCCGGCGAATAGGTAAATTTCGCAACTGGTTCTTTGGTGCACCCTGTAAAGATTATCAGGGTTATGACTGCCGATATAATTATGATGCGTTTCATGATCTTAGTTTTTAAAGTTTCTAAAACAGAGGATCTATTTCACCTTTCAGATGCGCGCTTAAAAATAGTCCTCTTATCAATCAATAACCAAATAGTATGCCAAAAAAGCATATTGGATATGAGTAAGGTTTTTTCTTTCTTTACAAAAACCAACAAATCGAACCAATATGAAATATCACACTTCTCTTTTGTCACTGATTATTAGTTTAATACTAGTAACGGGGCAATGGAGCATTGCACAGCCCAAAAAAATCACGCTTGAAAAAATCTATCGTGGCAATACCTTTTCCGCCCAATCCGTCAGGGGCATCAATTCAATGAATGACGGCAGGCACTATACCATCAACAACCGTGGGGTCTCTGTCGACAAGCACGCCTACAAGGATGGAAAAAAGATCAACATGCTCTTCAGCACAAAGGACCACGAGAGCATCTCTTCCTTCGATAGCTATTCGTTCAGCAGTGATGAAAAATTTATTCTCCTGACAACAGAAACTGAACCGATCTACCGCAGGTCTTTCCTGGCGAGCTACTATATTTACAATACGGAAAACAAGGAATTAACCCCCCTGTCGTCCAATGGAAAACAGCAGTTAGCGTCGCTTTCCCCCGATAACCGGCATGTGGCTTTTGTAAGGGATAATAATATCTACCTGGTCGACCTGGAGAATAACAGCGAGCGACAGGTTACATTCGACGGGAAAAGAAATGAGATTATCAACGGGGCGCCCGACTGGGTGTATGAGGAGGAATTCGGATTCGCCGATGGTTTCAAATGGTCGCCCGACGGAAAAAGGATTGCATTTTACAGGTTCGATGAGTCCGCTGTAAAGGAGTTCTTCATGACCACTTACGGGGACCTGTATCCGGAAGCCTATACATTCAAGTATCCCAAGGCCGGGGAGCAAAACAGCGATGTGACGATCCATGTTTATGAACTTGAGAGTGGCAAGGTAAAAAATATGGATGTGGCCACTGAAGAGGAATTCTACATCCCGAGGATCAAATGGACCAAAGACCCTGATTGTTTGAGCGTTATATGGCTAAACAGGTTGCAGAACCACGTAAAGGTGCTGCACTGCAATGCAGCAGACGGACACTCTGAAATTGTTTATGAGGAGACGAATGATAAGTATATCTCGGAAGCTACAGACGACATGGTTACTTATCTTCCCGGCAATGAATCATTTTTGCTGATCAGTGAACGGGATGGCTGGTTCCACCTGTACCATCACAATTTCATTACCGGCGAAACGAGTCCGGTCACCTCCGGGGAATATGATATCTCCTCACTGGTGGGGGTTGACGGCAAAAATGGCGTTATCTACTACACATCTTATGAAGAATCCCCCCTTGAGATCCACCTCTATTCCGTGAAGTCCGACGGCTCAGGAAAAAGAAGGCTCTCCGACGATCCCGGCAGCTACAGTGCCTCGTTCAGTAATACATTCGAATACTATATCATGAGTCACTCCTCTGCCAATACACCTCCCGTGTATGAACTATACAACAGGAAGGGCAAGTTAATCAGGGTATTGGAGGATAATAAAACCCTGGTAGAGAATGCAGAAGAGCATGGCTTTGCGAAAGTGGAATTTATGGAGGTGCCGACAGAGAGTGGCCAACTCCTGAACGGATTCATGATTAAGCCTGCCGATTTTGATCCCGACAGGCAATATCCTTTGTTCGTTTATGTCTATGGCGGTCCCGAATCACAAAATGTAGTGGAACGCTGGAACCGCCGTACGCCGTGGTTCCAGATGCTGGTCCAGGAGGGCTACATTGTTGCATGTGTCGATAACAGGGGAACCAACGGACGTGGTGAGGCATTCAGAAAATCAACCTACATGGAATTGGGCAACCTGGAGACCATCGACCAGGTAGAGGCCGCCACCTACCTGGGCGATCTGTCCTTTATCGACAAGGACCGGATCGGTATTTTTGGATGGAGTTACGGCGGTTTCATGACCAGCCTCTGTCTGACGAAGGGAAACGGGTTGTTTAAGATGGGGATCGCTGTTGCACCGGTGACAAGCTGGCGGTATTATGATACGATCTATACTGAACGCTTTATGCGAACGCCGCAGGAGAACCCCGGCGGTTACGACGACAATTCGCCGATCAATTTTGCTGATGCATTGCAGGGAAAATTCCTGCTTGTGCATGGAACAGGCGACGATAATGTTCATTTTCAGAACAGTGTCGATTTTGTAACGGCGCTTGTAGAGGCCGACAAACAGTTCGAAATGCTGTTCTACCCAAACAAAAATCATGGTATTCATGGCGGAAACACAACGTATCACCTGTATACCAGGATGACAGATTTCATAAAAGAGAACCTTTAATACCAGTGTATCGGGGGATCGCCAATTGTAAAAGCAGGTAGCTTTCATCGGAAGATCATAAACTTTGTCAGGTCCCCATTGTTTACTGATAGTTAGTCCTTGAAAGAAAACTATGTATTTTTACAATTAATAGAAAATAGACATACCATATCCGACTGGCTTCCCACAACCATAAAGGAGGTGAGAGCGCGTGACTGGGATCAACTGGATGTGATCCTCTTCTCCGGTGATGCCTATATTGACCACCCCTCATTTGGGATTCCGGTCATCGGACGCGTATTGGAAGATGCCGGCTTCAGGGTGGCCATTGTTCCCCAGCCAAACTGGCAGGACGATCTGAGGGACTTCAGGAAACTCGGTAAGCCGAGACTCTTTTTTGGGGTTTCAGCAGGAGCGATGGACTCCATGGTGAACCACTATACGGCCCGCAAACGAAAAAGATCCACCGATGCATATACTTCAGGAAATATAAGCGGATTCCGTCCCGATTATCCTTCACTGGTTTATACACATGCATTGAAAAAGCTCTTTCCCGGATCGCCGGTCATCCTCGGTGGTGTGGAAGCGTCCCTGCGGCGACTCACCCACTACGATTACTGGCAGGACCGGCTTCGGAAAAGCTTCCTGATCGAATCCGGGGCAGATATGATCGTTTATGGAATGGGAGAACCTGCCATACTGCAACTTGCGGAATTGCTCGACAAAGGGGTGCCATTCGAACAGATCACTGCGCTCAGACAAACCGTTATTGCCAGGAATCACACTCAGATTGAGAAGATGCTCAGTAAAAGGAAGTATATAAAGCTGGAGAGTCATGAATCCTGCATTTCCGACAAAAGAAAATTCGCCGAGAATTTTGCAAAAATAGAGCTCACATCCAATGTAACAAATCCCGGCGTGCTGGTTCAGGAATGTGGTGAAAGGGCAATTATCGTGAACCCACCGTTCAGTAATCTCCCGGAAAAACAGTTGGACAGAATATACGATCTTCCCTATACCCGAATGCCACATCCCCGTTACAGCAAAAAACCACCCATACCTGCCTACGAGATGATCAGGCACTCAGTGAATACCCACCGGGGGTGCTTTGGCGGATGCAGCTTTTGCACCATTTCGGCCCACCAGGGCAAGTTTATTCAGAGCCGCAGCATGCAATCAATTCTTCGGGAAGTGGAAAAGGTGGTTCACATGAATGATTTCAAAGGGCACATCAGCGATCTCGGAGGACCATCGGCCAATATGTACCGTATGAAGGGGTTCAATGAAAAGATCTGCAATGTCTGTCAACGTCCCTCATGCCTGCACCCATCCATCTGTAAGAATCTCGATACCGATCATGCACCCATCATTGATCTTTACCGTAAATCATCTGAAATTAAAGGAGTAAGAAAAATAACCGTCGGAAGCGGAATCAGGTATGACTTTTTTGAACAGGATGAGGAAAAAAACCATTTCAGGGAATACCTCAGAACCCTTGTAAAGAACCATGTTTCCGGAAGATTGAAAGTAGCACCGGAAAACACCGCTCCTGGCGTTCTGAAAATAATGAGAAAGCCGGATTTTCATCTTTTTGATGATCTGTACAAAGAGTTCCGGAAGATCAATGCCGATGAGGGCCTTAACCAGCAACTCATCCCCTATTTTATTTCCAGTCATCCGGGCTGCACACCCGAAGATATGGCAGAACTTGCGGTACTTACAAAAAAGCAGGGATTTAAGCTTGAGCAGGTTCAGGACTTCACCCCTACCCCCATAACCCTGGCAACTGTGATGTATTATTCAGGGCTTGATCCTTATACACTCAGGGAGGTAATCACCGCAAAAACTGATCAGGAGAGATCCAGGCAGGTGATGTTCTTTTTCTGGTATAAAAAGGAATACAGGCATCAGATAAGGAGTGAACTAAAGAAAATGGGGAGAGAGGACCTCATTGAAAAGCTCGTGCAAAACAATTGAGCGGCGAATTCAAGTTTTCACTGGGGATCGAAAAAAACTTTAAACGCTAATTGATATAAAATATCTGCGGTTTGAACCGTTTACTCCTGAAGCTTGTTAGAAAACATTGTCTCTGTGCATTTTTTACTAAATTTGCGCTCTGAATATAAGAAGATAATATGATCAATATAACATTTCCGGATCAATCAGTACGTCAGTTCGAAGATGGAACAACAGGACTGGATATTGCAAAATCCCTGAGCAACAGTCTGGCAAAGGAGGTTCTTGCCGTTTCTGTAAATGGTGAAATCTGGGATCTTACGAGACCAATACGTGGGGATTCTGAGATACGGTTACACAAGTGGGAAGATGATGAGGCGCGGCATGCATTCTGGCACTCCTCGGCCCACCTGATGGCGGAGGCCATTGAGGCATTGTATCCGGGGACAAAATTTGGAATAGGCCCCTCCATTGAAAATGGTTTTTACTATGATGTGGATACAGGTGACGATGTAACCATCACTGATGCAGATCTCCCAAAGATCGAAAAGAAGATGAAAGAGCTTGCCGCTCTTAAAAACAGCTACAACAGAGAAGAGATCAGTAAGAAAAAGGCGCTGGATTATTTCGAAGAAAAAAACGATGCGTATAAAACAGAGCTGATATCTGACCTTGAGGACGGAACGATTACGTTATACAAACACGGGAATTTCGTTGACCTTTGCCGTGGACCACATTTACCCGACACATCGCCCATAAAAGCCATTAAACTGCTTAGTGTTGCCGGCGCTTACTGGCGGGGTGACGAAAAGCGCAAGCAGCTGACCCGCATTTATGGCATTACCTTCCCCAAACAGCGTATGCTTGAGGATTTTTTGGAGAAGCTGGAAAAGGCAAAAGAGAGGGATCATAGAAAAGTAGGTAAGGAACTTGAACTATTTACATTTTCTGCGAGGGTTGGTCAGGGCCTCCCTTTATGGCTGCCTAAAGGCGCTCAATTGCGTGAACGGCTTGAAAATTTTCTAAAAAAAGTTCAGAAGCAGCACGGTTATGAACAGGTTATTACGCCACATATCGGTCAGAAAGAGCTGTATGTAACCTCCGGACACTATGCAAAATACGGCAAAGACAGTTTTCAGCCAATTTCCACTCCACAGGAGGGAGAGGAGTTTTTGCTAAAACCCATGAATTGTCCGCACCACTGTGAGATCTATAATTCAAAACCACATTCATACCGTGACCTTCCGGTAAGAATGGCGGAATTTGGTACTGTATACCGGTATGAACAGAGTGGTGAATTACATGGGCTTACCAGGGTTCGCGGTTTCACACAGGATGATGCGCATATCTTTTGCAGGCCAGACCAGTTGAAGGAAGAATTCATCAAAGTGATTGATATCATTCACCATATCTTTAATGCGCTTGACTTCAACGACTACGTCACCCAGATATCGCTCAGGGATAAGGATGATCATGAAAAGTATATCGGAAGCGATGAAAACTGGGAAAAGGCTGAACAGGCAATCATTGAAGCTGCTGAGGAGAAGGGACTCGAAACAATTATAGAATATGGTGAGGCGGCATTCTACGGACCGAAGCTTGATTTTATGGTGAGGGATGCCATTGGAAGAAAATGGCAATTGGGAACTATACAGGTCGACTACAACCTTCCAGAACGATTTGACCTTCAATATATTGGATCCGACAACCAGAAGCACCGTCCGATTATGATTCACCGTGCACCCTTTGGCAGCATGGAAAGATTTGTGGCCCTGCTCATAGAACATACGGGAGGTAAATTTCCCTTATGGCTGTCACCCGACCAGGCGGTAATTCTACCAATCAGCGAAAAGTTTCATGATTATGCAGAAAAAGTTTCAAAATTCCTAAATAATTACGATATTCGCACCCTGATTGACGAGAGGAGTGAAAAAATAGGTAAGAAGATCAGGGATAATGAGTTAAAGAGGATCCCCTACCTGCTTATCGTTGGTGAAAAGGAGTTGGAAAGCGATACTGTCTCTGTAAGAAAGCAGGGAGAGGGCGATAAAGGTGCGATGGGGTTGAAGGAGTTTGCCGAATTTATTTCAAATGAAGTGGAAAATCAATTGTCGTTAATTGATACCATCAAATAACCTTTAAAATTTAAAATATTTTATGGCCAGACCTGTTGGCAGAAATTTCAGAAGGGACCGCAGACCGGAACCGCAACATAAAGTAAACGAACGAATTCGCGCAGGTACAGTGCGTGTTGTTGGTGAAAATCTTGAGAATCCGGGTGTTTATCCACTCGCTGAGGCGCTGAAAATAGCTGATGCGTTAAACCTTGACCTCGTGGAGATATCGGCCAATGCCGATCCGCCGGTTTGCAGGGTGGTTGATTATCAGAAGTTTCTTTATCAGCAGAAAAAGAAACAGAAAGAGATAAAAGCGAAGACGACTAAAATCGTGGTGAAAGAAATTCGGTTCGGACCGAATACGGATGAACACGATTACGATTTTAAAATGAAACACGCGATGAAGTTCCTTGAAGAAGGAGCGAAAGTAAAGGCGTTTGTGTTTTTTAAAGGAAGAACGATTCTATTTAAAGAGAAAGGGGAGATATTGCTTCTGAGACTTGCCCAGGACCTGGAGGAGGTAGCAAAAGTAGAACAGCTTCCAAAGCTTGAAGGAAAAAGGATGACGATGTTTTTGTCACCAAAACCAAAGGGGAAAAAGTAATATTATAATTGAACAGTAAATATTTTTTAAAATGCCGAAGATGAGAACCAATCCGGGAGCAAAAAAGAGATTTTCGCTTACCGGAACAGGAAAAATCAAAAGAAAGCATGCTTATAAGAGTCATATTCTGACAAAAAAGTCAAAGAAGCGGAAAAGAAATCTGACCTATTTCGGACAGGTTCACCCTGCTGATGAGAAGAATATCAAGCAATTGCTTTCAATGAAGTAAGATTACTTAGAGGTAATGAGTCATTCACCAGGATGTCAAGCCCATAAGTTCCGCTATTTCGGACGCTTTCATCCAAAAAAACAACAAAAATGCCAAGATCAGTAAATGCTGTAGCAGCAAGACAAAAGAGAAAAAAAGTTCTCAAAAGAACCAGGGGGTACTGGGGAAGAAGAAAGAATGTGTATACCGTTGCAAAGAATGCACATGAGAAGGGTTTACAATATGCTTATCGCGACCGGCGCAAGAAGAAAGCTGAATTCCGTGCACTATGGATCCAGCGGATCAACGCTGCTGTACGCACATATGATATGTCCTACTCTGAATTTATGCACAAATTAAAAAGTAACGGAATTGATATCAACAGGAAAGTTCTGGCCGATCTGGCCATGAATGATCCCAAAACTTTTGAATCGATTGTAAAAAAGGTTAAATAACAATCAAAAGCCTTACCTAACAGTTTCATTTAAAGGGTGTCCATTTCGACACCCTTTTTTATTTACAGAAATAAAACTCATCATGAGAATAAGCCTGGTTAAGATCAATTATATTAATTTTATGTCCTAAAACTGTTTGTTATGAATATAGCGCTCATCGGATATGGTAAAATGGGAAGGGAAATTGAACGAATTGCCAAATTACGGGGTCATGAAACAGGCCTGGTTATTGATATAGGAAATCAGGACGATCTGACCCCGGAAAATCTTGGTCAGGCGGATGTAGCGATCGAATTTTCAACACCTCAATCGGCATTTAAAAATATTACAACATGCCTGAGATCAAATACTGCTGTCGTTTCAGGCACAACAGGATGGCTGGACAGGTGGGATGATGTTGTACAAATCGTAGATAAAACAAAGACAGGGTTCTTTTATGCTTCTAATTTCAGCATTGGCGTTAATGTATTTTTTGCTGTGAATGAACAACTTGCAGAAATCATGGCAAGATTTTCCCAGTACGATGTATCGATTGAGGAGATTCATCATACAGATAAAAAGGATGCCCCCAGTGGCACTGCAATCTCGCTGGCCAAACAGATCATAGAGAAATTATCATTTAAAAATTCATGGTCTCTTGGCAATGGTGAGGATGATAAAATTCTGATAAATGCAATCCGGGAAGGTGAGGTAAACGGTTTTCATAAAGTAATCTATGATTCTCATATAGATACCCTGGAAATATCCCATAACGCAAAATCAAGGGAAGGTTTTGCCACAGGGGCAGTCCTCGCCGCAGAATACCTGAATGGAAAGATCGGCGTGCACAATATGAAAGATCTTCTTAATTTATAAAAAAGTGAAAAGACCGAAAAGGACTATTCTCCGGTTGGTTTTTCTGGTGACTGTCTGGTCCGCCCTGATCATCTGGATAGAAGCATTTTGGCTCCTTATTTTAAATATCCTTTGGTTTGATATTTTTATTACACATTGGATAAAAAGGGCCTGCTCCAAAGTTTCGATTCCCGGTAAAATCAGTAAACCTTTGCAATGGATCGCCTTTGGTTTACTGGCCCTGTTGATTACAATTGCCATCAAGATACTGTTTGTTGAAGCTTATAAAATTCCCACTCCATCGATGGAGGGAAGTTTGAAAGTTGGTGACTATATTTTTGTCAGCAAGCTGGCCTATGGTCCAAAACTACCAAACACTCCGCTGAGCTTGCCATTTTTTCCAGATTACCTTCCCAACAGTAAGAAAACCTATTCCGAAAGAGTGATTATGCCCTATAAACGGTTGAGCGGTTTTTCAGGTGTGAGAAGAGGTGACGTAATTGTATTTTCATTTCCCGAAGGAGATTCGATGATTGTACAATATCCCGGACAAAATTATTACTCGCTGGTTCGGCAATATGGCAGGCAATATATACATGATCACTTTGATGTTATCGCGCATCCGGTTGACAGAAGAGAAAATTATATCAAACGATGTATCGGCTTGCCTGGAGATACCGTTGATATTCAGGAAGGCAGGGTATTTGTGAACAATTCGGCAATTGGGTTTCTTCCTGAGCAGAAATTTAAGTTTTACGTTAAAACCTTGCGAGAACGATTAAGCGACATGGTGATCGATTCCCTGAATATTTCACAAAAAGAGTTGACATATAACCCTACCAATCTTATTCATGTTATCTATTTAACCATAGATCAATCCCAGCAACTGCAAAATGTACCTGAAGTAAGCAGCATACAGCGGTACATTGAGCCCCTGCTCTCTTTTCACAATCCCGAGATTTTTCCTCATGATCTTCGCTACAGGTGGACCAATGATCTGTTCGGACCGTTGACTGTTCCGGCAAGGGATATGACAGTTTATTTGAACGACATAACCTATCCTCTGTATGCCAGGGCTATAGAAGTTTATGAGAACAATTCAGTCGAAATAATTGATGGGGAATATTATCTCAACGGTTTAAAGGTGACAGAGTATACATTCAAAATGAACTATTATTTTGTATTGGGAGATAACCGCCATAATTCAGCTGATTCAAGGCACTGGGGATTTGTTCCGGAGGATCACCTTCTTGGCAAGGCAGTAGGAATATGGCTTTCCCATGATCCAAATTTTTCTTTTATTGAAGGTTTAAGAAAAGAGCGTATCTTTAAGCGCATTAAATAACAATATGAATGAAAAACTATTTTAAAGACAAGTACACCCGGTTCGGTATTGCAGCCGGTATTTATATTCTGTTTGTAGTATGGTTGGGT
>CAYOVC010000061.1:0-11273 GCA_964407305.1 uncultured Bacteroidaceae bacterium
GATCTCCGGCATGTTCAAAATACAATTGCACGAGGAAATGCAGTAGGGGCTAAAAATACTGCTCTCTGCCATCCCCGTCCTTGTGGTCGGACTGTTTTTCGAACCTGAAGTTGAAGCACTCTTCAATTTGACAGGCTCGACACTGGTTCCGGTGGGCATCGCACTGCTGTTCACCTCATTACTATTAACACTTACACTCTTTATAAAAAGCGGTCAGAAGAAAAACATCCCATGGTCAAATGCTTTACTGATGGGACTGGCCCAGGCTTTGGCCGTAATTCCCGGTCTGTCCAGGTCGGGGGCCACCATTGCTACCGGACTACTCCTTAAAAACAACAGGGAAGCGGTTGCCAGGTTCTCGTTTCTCATGGTGCTCATTCCAATATTAGGGGCTACTTTTCTCAAACTCCTCAGCTGGTCAGATACCGATACTGCCGGCACAGGTTCGCTCCCGCTGATCGCAGGGTTTACCGCCTCATACATTAGCGGCCTCCTGGCATGTAGGTGGATGATCAATGTGGTGAAAAAGGGAAAACTGATCTGGTTCGCTATCTATTGCCTGGTTATCGGGTTCATTGCCATTATATTCTGACCCCTGTTATGAATGATCCCATCGCCACACAGTTTCTTGAAGGCACCATCCTGCTTATTGATAAGGAGATGGATTGGACCTCTTTTGATGTGGTAAACAAACTAAGGATATCCCTCAGAAATGAACTCGGTATCAAAAAAATCAAAGTCGGACATGCAGGAACGCTCGACCCATTGGCCACCGGACTGGTAATCCTGTGTACCGGAAAGGCCACCAAGCGGATAGAATCACTCACCGGGCTCGATAAGGAGTATATTGCAGAGTTCACACTTGGTGCAACAACTCCATCGTATGACCTGGAAACTGAGATAGACCATACATTCCCTTTTTCCCATATAACAAGGGAACAGGTTGAGCAAACATTGAAAAAATTCACGGGTGAATTTGAACAATCCCCACCCATTTTCTCGGCCAAACAGATTGATGGCAAAAGAGCCTATGATATGGCAAGACAGGGTGAAAAATTCACCCTGAAAAAAAACAGGGTGGTGATTCATAAACTGGAACTGCTGAAATATGAGCTGCCCATTATTCAATTGAGGATCCAGTGCAGTAAAGGCACGTATATTCGCTCCCTGGCCAGTGATCTGGGAAGCGCACTGAAATCGGGAGCCCATCTTTCAGCTCTGAGAAGAACCCGCGTTGGCGATTATCATGTAAATGATGCAAAAAAAATAGCTGACTTTGTAAAAAATTTAAAACCTTTGTAACCTTTTTGTGTTTCTTACGTATAAGGAGCCTGTTTGATGTATACCAAACATGTATTAATCATCTGCATACAATTACATATTTTATCGAATGAAGTTATCACAATACAAGTTCAACCTACCACCAGAATTAATAGCAAAATATCCAAAAGAAAACCGGGATGAGTCCAAATTGATGGTTCTTCACCGTGAATCCGGAAAAATAGAACACAAGGTATTCAAAGAGATTATCGATTATTTTGGTGACCAGGACATCATGGTATTTAACGATACGAAGGTTTTTCCTGCACGGCTATATGGTAACAAAGAAAAGACCGGAGCCGAGATTGAGGTGTTTCTTTTAAGGGAGCTGAACAGGGAACAACGTTTATGGGACGTGCTTGTTGATCCGGCCAGGAAAATCCGTATAGGCAACAAACTTTATTTTGGTGAAGATGACATCCTGGTTGCAGAGGTCATTGACAACACTACCTCAAGGGGCAGAACGCTGCGGTTTCTTTACGACGGGGATTATGATGACTTCAAGAAAACACTTTTCAATCTGGGCGAAACACCATTGCCAAAGTTTATTAACAGGCCGGTGGAACCGGAAGACAGAGAAAGATTTCAGACAATTTTTGCAAAAAATGAAGGTGCAGTAGCGGCTCCTACCGCGGGAATGCATTTTAGCAGGGAATTATTAAAAAGGCTGGAGATAAAAGGCGTCGACTTTGCCTATGTAACCCTGCATGTTGGATTGGGAAATTTCAGAACAGTGGATGTGGAAGATCTCACCAAACATAAGATGGATTCTGAACGGATCATTATTTCAGATGAGGCCGTAAAAACAGTTAACGCTGCGAAAGACGGGAAGAATAATGTGTGTGCTGTAGGCACAACTGTCATGAGAACGCTTGAAAGTTCAGTTTCAACAACTGGTCATGTGAAACCGTTTGACGGCTGGACCAATAAATTTATATTTCCTCCATATGAATTCAGTGTACCCAACCGAATGATCTCAAATTTTCACCTTCCCTATTCAACACTGTTAATGATGGTTTCTGCCTTTGCAGGCTATGATCAGCTGATGGACGCCTACAAGTTGGCTATCAAGGAAAAGTACCGGTTTGGCACATACGGAGATGCGATGTTGATTGTATAAATCCCCGGTAATATATGCCACTGATTAATTCCATAATTTCCTGGCTCAATGTTAAAAGACTGCACCAGATCGAACTGTTTAAAAAGTATCCCGACAATGTGCAGCAGGAGGCGTTCAACAGGCTGATCCGCCAGGCCGAAAACACTGAATGGGGCAAAAAATACCACTACAGGGAAATTGAAAATATCAACCAGTACCAGGCACGGGTACCTGTTCAAACCTACGAAGATATTGTTCCCTACATTGATCTTCAGCGTTCAGGAAAACAAAACATATTATGGCCCTCGGAGATAAAATGGTACGCAAAATCATCCGGTACCACTTCTGAAAAAAGCAAATTTATTCCAGTGAGCCCGGAAGCATTGGAGGAGTGCCATTTTCGCGGCGGAAAGGATGTCATGGCCCTGTATACGAAGCAATTTCCTGATTCCCTTGTACTGAGGGGGAAATCCCTTACCCTTGGAGGCAGTCACCAAATCAATAATTACAATACCCAATCCTACTACGGCGATCTGTCTGCCATTTTAATTGAAAACCTTCCGTTCTGGGCAAATTTTATACGGACTCCATCTGCTGAAGTAGCCTTAATACCCGATTTTGAGCAAAAGATTGAAAAGATCACGAAAGTTGCGATAAAGGAAAATGTTACCAACATTGCGGGGGTCCCATCCTGGAACCTTGTTCTGCTTAAACATATCCTCGATGCAACCGGTGCAAATAATCTGCTCGAGGTGTGGCCCAACCTTGAATTGTTTATCCATGGCGGGGTCAGCTTTTCACCCTACAGGGAACAATTTCAAAAGCTTATTCCCTCTGCGCACATGAGTTACCTGGAAACCTACAATGCCTCGGAGGGATTCTTTGGAATACAGGACGATCTGAATGACCCTTCCATGCTGCTGATGCTGGATTATGGGGTGTTCTTTGAATTTATTCCACTCGATAAACTGTCTGAATCAAATCCACCGGCCCATACCATCGGGGAGGTTCAGAAGGGAATTAACTACGCAATTATTATCAGCACAAATGGCGGCTTATGGAGGTATATGATTGGTGACACCATCGTGTTCACTTCCCTGGCACCTCATAAGTTCAGAATCACCGGCAGGACAAAATATTTCATGAATGCTTTTGGTGAGGAAATTATTCTGGAAAATGCTGAAAATGCTTTAATGACAGCCTGTGATCATACCGGGGCACAAATAAAGGATTATACTGCCGGACCTATTTATATGTCTGATAATGCAAAAGGGGCCCATGAATGGCTGATCGAATTTGAAAAAGAGCCGGAGGAGCTGGAACGTTTTACAGATGTACTTGATAAGGCCCTCTGCGCAATCAATTCCGATTACGAGGCAAAAAGATATAAAAATTCCACCCTTGTTAAGCCGACAGTATTGTCTGTACCGGGAGGCACTTTTTACAAGTGGTTTCAAACAAAAGGCAAAGTAGGGGGACAACATAAAATGCCGAGGCTGTCAAATGACAGAAAATACCTTGATGAAATTCGGCAGTTGATTTAATAAAAAAGTTTGTACTTTCGTATTCTGTTCACAATTGATCGACTATGCATATAGCTGTTGCTGGAAATATCGGTTCCGGAAAAACTACCCTGACCGGGCTGCTTGCAAAACATTACGGATGGGAAGCGCAATTTGAGGACGTGGATGACAATCCATACCTGAATGATTTTTATGAAGAGATGCAGCGCTGGTCCTTCAATCTTCAGATCTATTTCCTGAACAGCCGGTTCAGTCAAATCGTAAAAATAAGGCAAAGTGGTAAAACCACCATACAGGATCGTACCATCTATGAAGATGCCTATATTTTCGCTCCAAACCTGCATAGCATGGGATTGATGACGACCAGGGATTTTGAAAACTACTTTGCCCTGTTCAACCTGATGAGTTCCCTGATAGAGCCCCCTGATCTGCTTATCTATCTTCGTGCATCAATTCCCACACTTGTTAACCAGATTCAAAACCGGGGAAGAAAATATGAGGATAATATTCGTCTGGACTACCTGAAACATCTGAACGAACGTTACGAGGCGTGGATCGAAACCTACAGCCTGGGAAAACTACTGATCGTTGATGCCGATAATTACAATTTTCCTGCAAAACCGGAAGATGTCAGCACGGTGATCGACAAGATCAATGCAAACCTTCACGGCCTATTCTGAGGCCGGATTAAACACCAGGTCAACCATATTCACCTTCCTGTAGAACTTTTTCATGAATTTCTTCACATCCTTTGTTGTAACTGATCTCACAATCTCCTCATAGTTTGAAGGATCATCCGGATTATAACCATGGATATAATAACGATACAGGGCACTCATCCAGTAACTGTTATGCTCACGGTTCTGCTCCCTCTCCTTCAGCAGGTTCTCAGTTGTTTTTGAAAGATCCTTCTGCGAGGGCCCCTCTTTTACAAGTTGTTCAAGTTCCTTGTGCACCAAGCCCTTCAGATAATCAACTTTTTCCGGATCAGTGTCGAACATAATAAGCATGCTCGCCTTTTCAACCGGAAATTGACTCATGGAGGTATTGGAGCTGACACCATAGGTACCACCCTCCTCCTCCCTGATGGTTTCATCAAAACGTAAATTAAGAACTCCCCTGATAATACGCATGATAACAAGATTCTCAGGTGTATACTTCATTTCGTTATTCAACACAACAATGGAGGTTGACTTTGGAACAGATAAACTCAGTTCAATCTCTTTTTCTACAAGCCCCTCCGGTTCCCTGACGCCCCTGTCGACCCAGGTCTCCTCAACTCCCGCAGATGGCAGCGATGCGATATATTTTTCAACATAAGGCATCAGCTCTTCTTTCTGTATATTTCCAACAAAAAAGAAGATAAAATCAGATGCATCTCTGTACCTTTCACGGTAAACCTGTTCAATCTTTTCCAATGCTACATCCTCGATAAGATCCTTGTCCATGGTCATGGTTCGGGGATGGTAATCGGAAAGTATCATGGTCATCGAATCTCTCATAATGTTCTGCGGATTATTCCTCATATTCTCCACAAGAGCAAGGAACCGGCTCTTAAGAGCCTGGTGCGCCTCCTGGTCAAACCGCGGGGCGGTGAAACGGAGGTGTATGAATTGCATCAATGTCTCAAAATCCTTCGGACTTGCGCTCCCTGTAAAACCCTCCGACAATTCATTCAACTCGAAATTTAACTGTACTGTTTTACCCGTGAGCATTTTCTGAAGTGTCGATTGGTCATAATCCTCCACGCCGTAAAACGGAACAAAGCTTGAAAGCATCTCCACAGATGGCAGATATTCCTCTTCATACAGCGAAGATCCCCCCGGACTGTATGCCCTGAATCCTATATTGTCTTTCTCATAATCGGCCAACCTGTAGACAACCCTGGCACCATTTGAAAGCGTCCACTCCTCTGCATCGAGTTCAGGAATGCTCTTTACCGAAATAACACTCCCGGGAGCCGGTTCATCACTGATCAGTGAGACTGCCAGCTCCACATCCTCATAAGGTTCCACTTCAATAGAAGCGGAAGAGGATAACAGGGCAAGGGCCTCCTGTTCCGAGAGGTGCTTCACCTCTTCACTTTCCGGTCCGCTGATCACCATTACATTATTCCTTTGGCTGAACCATTCCGGCATCAGAGACAAAAAATCATCCGGTGTGATCGTGCTGAACAGGACCCTCATCAGCTCCAGTTCCACCTCCACATCAAGATAAGCACTGTTTTCAAGGTAATGCGCACGGTATTGTCTTGCATACTGGTCGTTGGTGATTTTATCTTTCTCCTTTACCCTGTTTTCCAGCATATTCAGATAATGGCTCTTCGCACGGTCCAGTTCTCCCGGTGCAAAACCATAGCGTTTTGCCCGCTCTGCCTCTTTCAGGATACTGCTCAGTGCACGTTCTTCTTCATTGGTTTTGGCAACGGCCAGGATCATGGTTACATCATAATTCCTGGTTAAGGAAGTTCTGCGAATATCACCATATGGAAAAGGGGGATCGCCCTTCTGAAGGAGCTCAGAAATTCGCTGTGACATCATCCTGTTGAACAGCCGCTTGACATAATCATTGCGCAGTTGCTCTGCATTTTCAATTCCCGGTTGATCGACTTGCTCCCGGATATAGATACTTATAATCGACTGATCCGCCTCCCTGTCAGTTACGAGCCCGAATACCGGCTCATCATTATCAGGAACAGTTACCTCATACCGCTCCTTCGGATTGTCAACTGCCGGGATTTTTGAAAACAACGCAATAACCTTGTTCTCCACCTCTTCGGCATCAAAATCACCAACCACAGCGATTGCCTGCAGATCAGTTCTGTACCAGTCGTGATAAAAATCGCGCAGTTCATCATATTCAAAATTCCTGATTACATCAATATCTCCGATTATATCCCGCCTGGCATATTTGGAGTGGTTGTACATGTATGGCAGTGATGCACGCCACACCCTGAAACTGGCATTCCTTCGGGTACGCCACTCTTCAGCGATTACTCCTCTCTCGGCATCAATCTCTTCCTCCGATAGCAGCAAAAAGTCGGACCAGTCGTGCAGCACCAGCAGACAGGTATCCAGCAGTCCGGGCCTGTTTACCGGAACCTCGCTGATGTTATAAACGGTTTCATCCTGGGAAGTATAGGCGTTGATATTTCTTCCAAATGCGACCCCATGCTTTTCAAGGGTATTCAAAATTCCCTTCCCCGGAAAATTTTCTGTTCCGTTGAAAGCCATGTGCTCCAGGAAGTGTGCCAGGCCATCCTGATGGTCCTCTTCCAAAATGGCTCCTACATTCTGGATGATATAAAAAGAGGCCCTGTTTTTGGGCTCCTCATTTGCACGAATATAATATGTAAGTCCATTATCCAGCACTCCATACCTTACAGCTGGATCAAGGGGTAAAGGCAGCTCACTGAGTGATTGTGAATGCAACGCATTAAATAGAGGCCATACAGCTATAAAAACCAGTAGGCGAATTAAATTTTTCATGACAATTATTTTTTAAAAGGAGCTGTGAAGATAATAATAGATCACTTTCTATACCTCCTGTTTGTTGTAAAACAGGTCGAAAAAGCAAAAAAAAAACCAGAGCTATATCCTGGGCTCCGGTTTCAGCTCCTCAGGTAGGACTTGAACCTACGACCTACGGATTAACAGTCCGCCGCTCTAACCAACTGAGCTACTGAGGAAAAATTTTTTAGTTGTGCCTGTTTCCAAACAGCGTCGCAAAAATAGAGTCTTTTGCTTAATTAAACAATTATTCAGGTAAAAAAATGATTCTTTCTTTTATGTACTTTCTTTAAGCCCATTGTTTATATATTTGTCCATATTTTTACCGTAAACCCCTTAGCATAAGATACAGATCTTTCAATGGTAGAATGAAAGAAGAACATTTATAAATAATTATTAGAGATGAAGGTACTGGGAATGGGCAATGCCCTCGTAGATATCATTACTACCCTTACAAATGACGAAATACTGGCGACATTTGGACTCCCGAAGGGGAGCATGATACTGGTGGACCATGAAACCTCAAATTTCCTGAATGCTGAAACTGCGGGCCTCCCCAAGCAAAAGGCTTCAGGGGGATCCGCAGCCAATACAATTCATGGTCTTGCCCACCTGGGAGTCGAAACAGGTTTTATTGGCATGGTTGGCGACGACGACCTTGGGAATTTCTTTTTCAAGGACATGAAAAATAAGCAAATCAATCCGATCCTGTTTAAGAGTATCAGGGAAACGGGCAGGGCAATGGCATTTGTAAGTCCCGATTCCGAGAGAACCTTTGCAACGTACCTTGGTGCTGCCATTGAATTATCAACAAAAGATCTTGATTCAAACATTTTCGCCGGTTATGATTACCTCTATATCGAAGGTTACCTCGTGCAGAACCATCAGCTTATTGAAAAGGCCCTGAGGATCGCCGGAAAAAATGGTTTGAAGGTTTGCATTGATCTTGCGAGCTTTAATATCGTAGAGGAACACAGGGTGTTCTTCCTCGAAATGATCCGAAAATATGTTGATATTCTCTTTGCAAACAACTTTGAAGCGGAATCACTCACTGGTGAAAAACCTGAGAACGCCATTAAGCTGCTTGGTGAAATGACTGAAATCGCAATTATCAAAACAGGTGCCACAGGATCCCTGGTTTATTCAGAAGGTGCTCTGAACAGGGTTGGGGTCCGCCCATCCACTCCTGTAGACACAACAGGGGCAGGTGATATGTATGCTGCCGGTTTTTTGTTTGGCCTGATCCATAAACAACCCCTGGAAATATGTGGCAAAATTGGAGCTACTATCGCCGGCAAGGTGATTGAGGTGTACGGGGCTAAAATGGACGAATCAACCTGGGAGAAACTGAGAAGAGAAGTTCAAGTACTAATGAGCTGACAAGTACATATAAATAGCTCAACCTGATTTTGTAACCGCCATTTTTTCAAATATTTAGCACCCTGCTGGTTCTTTGTCCTCACCCTATACCATTCATCTCCCCCAAGTATTCCGGAAGCATCCCTGTACCAATTAATTCATTCTGTTCAACCCCTTGCTGCTCATCGCAAAAAAGTAATGATCCGGCGCACTGAATACCATTCACCTTTTCACAGTATGTTCCTTGTACCAGCATGACCTAATAACATTTGGTCAATAATTGAGAGCGTCAAAGTATGATCAGATTGATTTATTTTATATTTTTAGTACTATGTCTTGCATAGTTCTAATTTAATTTTATATCTTTGCATTGTTGAATTGTAGATTAGGTACCTGGAAAAACCATGACGGATATGAACAGTGAAAATGTAAAGGCGCAGATGAAAAAAGGGGTTCTGGAATTCTGTATACTGGCTATTGTCAGCAAAAAAGACTGCTATGCCTCTGATATTATTGCCACAATGAAAAAGAAAAACCTCATTGTTGTGGAAGGAACGCTCTATCCTCTGCTCACAAGGCAAAAAAATGCCGGACTCTTAAGTTACAGGTGGGAAGAATCAAAACAGGGACCACCGAGAAAATACTACGCCTTAACTGATAAGGGAAGAACCTATATGTCTGAACTTGAAAAATCCTGGAAGGTGCTGGTTGAATCGGTCAACTCAATTATTCAATAATAACCGTGTAAACATTCACATAACGATCGGATAAAAGAACAATGATAAAAACCTCAAAACAATAAAGCTGTGAAAAAAACAATAAAAATTAACCTGAGCGGTAACATCTTCCATATCGATGAAGATGCCTATGATCACTTAAAAAAATACCTGGATGCAATCGGTCAGCATTTTTCCGGGAAAGAGGGAGGCGAGGAGATACTGAACGATATTGAGTCCAGGATCGCCGAACTGTTTAGCGAAAAAAGAACCAGGGAGGAGGAGGTCATCACGCTTATAAGCGTTACCGAAGTGATTGAAATAATGGGGGATCCGCAAGAGATCATCAATACCGGCGATGAAGGCACGACAGCAGGTGACGCTGCCTCTTCTGCTTCCGGGAGTGGCAGCAGGAGATTATACAGGGATCCCGAAAACTCAGTCATCGGTGGTGTCTGTAGCGGACTTGGAGCATACTTCAACATTGATCCACTGATATTCCGGATCCTGTTTATCGTTCTATTCTTCCTGGGAGGAGCCTCGATATTGATTTATGTTATACTGTGGATCGTATTGCCAAAAGCGTTGACTGCGGCACAGAAGCTTGAAATGAGAGGAGAACCGGTAACTGTTTCGAACATTGAAAAAAAAATTCGTGAAGAATACGAATCCGCGAAAGAGAATGTAAAAGCTGCAGCAAAATCCGAACCTGTCAGAAAAACAAAAAAAGCGGCCGGTGATTTTTTTTCGGAAGCAGGGAAGGCCCTGCTGATTTTCGTTAAGGTACTCCTGATTATTATTGGTACCGGTTTGGTACTATCAGGTATTGGAATTGTAATTGGGGGCATAACCGGAGCCTTCATCGGAATGCAGGTCTTCCCTTTCCCGGGTTTTGATTATTCTTTGGGTCATGTTCTGGAACCTTTCACAGATCCCACAAGCATCACCTTGCTCGTCATATCACTTACGCTGCTTTTTCTCATTCCGATTGTCGCAATGATCTATGGCCTTATCAAACTGATCTTCGCCATAAATACAAAAAACCGTGGACTCGCAATCGGGGCCTCGCTGCTCTGGCTCGTTGCACTCCTGATGACGATCGGGATCCTTGCAATGGAAACAGGGAATTTTTCAAGCAGTGGTGTTAGCAAAAGCGATAATGATCTGAATATCAACTCCGATACACTTTTTGTTTCAGTCAATAAAGCTCAAAAAACGGACATTGAAAAAACCTATTTATTCAAGATTGATACAGAGCATAAGTGGTTCATTACTGAAGATTTTGACAGGATTTACGGAAATGCGGAACTGGATATTGATCGCTCTGATAATGAGCGTTTTATCCTGCAAATAAAAAAACATTCAAAAGGCAGAAACAGGGATGATGCCCTCAGTAAAGCAGCCAACCTGAACTATCATTTTGTTGCCAGCAACAAGGGAGTAACATTCAATCCCTATTTTTTTCTCGAAGGTAATGATAAATGGAGGTTTCCCCGGGTGGAATTATCCCTGGAGGTACCGGAAGGTAAATACATTGTTCTTGGGGATGAGACCAGCGATATCATTAAGACAGCATACAGTTCAGACCGACTTCCGGCACGAAAAATGAGCGGAAAAACCTGGCTGATGACCAATAATGGGCTGGTGTCTGCAGATAATCAATAAAGGGGTCATCCGCATTGGACAGCCCCTTTTTAGTTGACCCGCCAGGGCTCGAACCTGGACTCTTCTGAACCAAAATCAGACG
>CAYOVC010000062.1:0-11262 GCA_964407305.1 uncultured Bacteroidaceae bacterium
CGTATGATACGCTCACCCCGCCATCGTGTGCTGAAAGCAGGTAGTTGGAGTTGTCAGGATCGATCCACAGTCCGTGATGGTCGGCATGGATCTCTCGGATATCGGTAAAGGTCTCCCCGCTGTCGAACGACTGGTTGAGCCAGATGCCGAGGGAGTAGATCGTGCCGGGATCGTTCGGGTCGACCCTTATCTGTCCGAACACCCAGCCATAGGTGGCCGAGTGGTTCTCCATGTGTTTTTTCATCTCCTCACTCTTTCCGCTCTTCTGCGTCCAGCGCTCACCGGCATCTTCCGACTTGAAGATGGTGGCGCCCCTGATCACATCCTTTTTGGGACGGCCATAGTTATCCAGTTCTCCCTCTTTGGCTTTGTAAGCCAGGTCGTAATTATCGACCAGCAGGTAGAGCAGATCCGGATCGGAGAGGGAGATGTCGATCCCCATACGGCCGCGGAAGTGGGGTTCGGGCAGACCGTTGTTCATTTTTTTCCAGGTTTTTCCTGCGTCGGTCGATTTCCATACGTGGTTGTTCTTGTGGTCGGCATAGGTCCGCGGATCGTTCCATTTCAACCGGGTACGCTGCCATGAGGTGGCATAGAGAATATCGGGGTTTGAAGGGTGCATCACCAGGTCGATGATCCCGGTTTCATCGTCGATCGAGATGATTTGCTCCCAGGAGTGGCCGCCATCGGTTGTTTTGTATAGTCCGCGTTCTTTGTTTTTGGTCCACTCGTGACCCGAGGCGGCGACGTAGACAATGTCGGGGTTATTCGGATGGATCATGATCCTTGCGATAGTAAATGTGTTTTCCAGTCCCATATGCTGCCAGCTCTCTCCGCCATCTTCTGTCTTCCATACACCGCATCCGGCATTGGAGGAGCGGAAGATATTGGCCTCGCCTGTTCCGGCCCATACGAGATCGGGGTTGGATTGGCAGACAGCGAGATCACCGATTGAAGAGGTGCCGTAGTTGTCGAAGACCGGTTCGAAGGTGACCCCTTCATTGACGCTCTTCCAGATGCCTCCACTGGCTGAGGCGACCCAGATGGTATAGTTTTTTCCGCGGGGCCTCACGGCTTCGATGTCGGTGCAGCGTCCGGAGATGTTCGTGGGACCAATGAACTGCCAGTGCAGGCTGTCGAAGGGTGATGCGGTCCGCATTTGTTCATGGGCTTCGTATCCCCGTAGTTTTGTTTGGCCGTCGGTGACCGGTTTTTTCTGTGAGAAGGCGGTGAATGGAAGGAGGATTACAAGAATAAGAAGTGCTGGTTTTTTCATGATGGTGTAAATTATCAGGTAAATTTACTTATAATATGCGGATAATGCATTGGGAAATCCGGTCCACTCTAATTTGGGCAGGTGATTGGTATGGGATTGATACACGGATTGGTCCAACTGTTAAATTTTGTGTTAAATTTTGTCTGCCTTGTGGTTATCGAAGTGCAGCTTTACTAAGCAGGTGTTCGGGTACGTCGACATTGAATTCAATTTTTTCAATGATGAATTCGGTGCCATCTCCTTTTTTCAGCATATCCCTGAAAACGATCTTTCCCGGATACCAGCGACCATCAATGCGTTTAATATCTGAAAGCTCGGTCATTTTGAGCAGCGTTCCACTCTTTGCATACAGCTCCTCCTTCAATGGCAGGTATTTTGATTTGTCGACCCAGATTTTGCGCATCTGGTAGGCAACATCGGCTGAATTGGCGTGCAGCTCCACTACCCAGCAGTCTGTTTCGTTCAACATTTCACTGCCGGTTACCACCGCATCATATTTGCTCATAAGATTCGGGTCATCCATCATATCCTCGTAAGAGAGGTCGGAGCCCATGACCGACTGGCGGAGCATGTGGCCTGAGATCTGGATGGTACGGTCGGTGCCGGGAGAGAAGATCCATAGCTTGTCGTCGAGCTTAAGCATTTTGGTGCCTTTCTCGCGGGCGGGAGCGAGGTATTCAGTGTAGGACTGGTCATTGCCGGCCGACCATGTTTCTGCTTCGATGGTCCTGTCGGCACGGGCACCGCGGATGACCATTTTTGAGATCACGTGGCGGGTTTCGGACGACATATTTTTATCAATGCGGTTGAGGATTTCGTCGCCGGTGGGCTGTGCGATGAGGAGGCCGGGGAGGAAACAGGCTATGGTGAATAGATTGATGGTTTTCATTTTTTTTATGTTTAGCTTTTGTATTTCAGGTTCTCTTTTACAGATATGTCGCTCCTCTGGAGCTTGGCCTGGAATGTTGCGCCATTCTACAGACATTGCGTCCCTACGGGACTTGGGTTTCATATTATTACGCCTGCAGCTCTTTAAAAAGCTGGGCGGTTTGGCGTTTGTAAATACCAAGGCCTGCCAGGGCGGTGCCGAGCAGGGTGGCGATCACCCCGGGAAAAAAACCGATGTAATAGGATTCCGTGGTGATTTGTGTACGGTACACATTCGACATCATCATTGTTGATCCTTCCATCATATCGCCGAAGTCAATTCCTTTCGACATCAGGGATGCGAAAAAGAGTCCGACTAAAGTGCCGGTTACCGAACCCACGATCCCGATCACGAGCGATTCGCTGAGCAGGCTCCGGTAGATGTGTCCCTTGTGTTCACCGATGGCCATCCGGAGGCCCATCTCGCCGTATCGTCTCAATCCGCCGAGCAGTCCGGCGTTCCACAATACAATGGCCATGGCGATCATAAAGACGGATATGATCATTCCTGCCATATACCCGATGATATCGATCATCCCGGTAAGGTTGTTCTGGTTTCGCAGGGGCACCATCACCGGCGAGAAGATATCCTCTTCATCTGAGTATGCAGCATTAAAATTTTCAGCAAGGGCGATGGCTTTTTCATCGGGGTAGTCACCTCCGGGGAAATACCCCAGGATCTCTCCGGTTGCATCCTGCATGTCCAGGGCAGCCCTGATCCCTGAAATATCGGCAATGATTCCTCCGCGATCCAGTGCTACTGCTCCGAATTTAATGGTTCCGCATACCGTGAAGTTTGTAATGGACATGGCGCCGTACATTGTGGATGTGATCAGCGTAACCGGATCGCCGGGTTGCACCTCCAGCCGGGAGGCAAATTCATCGGAGAGAATGATCTCACCGGGTGATGCCGGCAGGGATCCGCTGATAAGGATACTCTCCAGGTTGAGCCGTTCGGCCTCTTTGCTTTCAGGGGAGAGCAGGTCGAGCGCCATCCCCGCTGCGGGTCCCTGGGCCTTTGTCTCCCCGCTTTCATCGGGTGCATCGATGAGTCCGCCGAAGCTGATCCGTTCCACCCACGTCATGTCGGGATATTTCTCCTCCAGTTCAGCTATAAACGCATCAGATTCAAGCAGCGCCAGATCGTTGGGCACCTGGTCGATATTCTCGTAATATTCACTGGTCATTACTTTTACATGTCCGGTAGAGAACCGTGCATTGAAATCGATTATATCGCCCATGATCCCGGTGATCCAGGTATGCCCCAGCACCGTAAGCATCACTCCCAGGGTAACAACGATGATGGGGAGCAGGCTTCGTTGCCGGTCGCGGATCAGTCCTTTTATGAAGAAGCGTATCATAGTTTTCAAGTTTATTATTGGATTTTCCCGCGGATCGCATCGTTGGGGTTCATTTTTGTGATCTTCCTGGCAGGCAGGTAGCTAACGATTGCTGTGGTAACAGTTACGATCACCACAGAGATAAGTACCAGACCGAGGCTGTATGCCGGGATGATCGAGTCGCCGAGCGGCAGTCCGAACTGGTCATACCCTTCCGGCATGGGAAGCCCGTTTTTTTGCAGATACAGCAGCAGCGGTATTCCCCAGATCGCTCCTACGATGAGCGAAAGTACCGCGTGCATGGTGCCCTCAACCGTGAAGACCCCGATCACCTGGCGGCGTGTCATGCCCAGGGCGATGAAGGTGCCGATCTCCTTTTGTCTGCGGAAGATGGAGAGTACCTGGGTATCGAATACGGCCAGCAGTGCGATGGCGAGGAGGATGAGGTACATGATTGCGTTACCCACCGATTTGGATTTGATCATCTGGTTCATATCGTAGAGCAGTTCGTCGAGGTCCTGGAAATCCCATCCGGCTAGATTCATATCGGCATGCATTTGATCCTTGATCACGATCAACGTTGCTTCGTTGTCGAGGCCTGTCATCTGCTGCAGTTCATCCAGGGCGATCCAGATTTGTCCGAGGTCGACTGCGGGGACGTCCGTTCTGAACAGTCCGGTTATTTTCAGCTCTTTGGCATCGAACATACCGTTGGCATCGCGCCATCTTACAAGCAGGTGGTCGCCTATATTTGCTTTTATGTTTGCGGCCATGCGTGAGCCAAGGATGGCCGGGACCTCATCGCCCCCGGCAGTCAGCTTATCGGTGGGGATACTGAGGGTGTTTTGGTGGGGATCGATCCCTTTGATTATGATGCTTTTTAGTCGGCCTTCCGGGTAGATGGTGGCCTGGGTAACGAGGATCGGTGCCACGGTGCCATTTTCCCTTGCTGAATTCAGTTTTTTGGGGATCGGGGCATGTGCTTCCTGAAATGTGAAGGGGTCGTATGGGTCGTAGTTCTCGTGCCAGTACTGTCCCTGTCCGTATTGCCATTCGACCACATCGACCCTGGCCTGCTTGTTCCAGCCCTGGATAAATCCGTTCTGCATGATGATGGTTACGAATGCGACAGAGAGGATGAACACGTTGAGGAAGGTTCTGAGTCCGGCTCCCAGGAGATTTTTGATGGCTAGTTTTATGGCTAACATGTTGGGCCTCCTTTCATCTTGTTAAGGTTCATTTTTTTATGGTTTCATCGGATACCACCTTGCCGTCTTCCAGCCTGATGATTCTTCTGAGGTACTGTATCACCTTGTCGTCGTGCGTGGCGAAGAGGAACGTGGTTTTAAGTTCTTCGTTCAGCTTCACCATGGTCTGCAGGATGTGGTGAGAGTTTTCCGCATCGAGGTTAGCGGTGGGTTCATCGGCCAGTACCATTTCCGGTTTTTTCACCATGGCCCGGGCGATCGCCACCCGCTGGGATTCGCCGCCGGAGAGCTGTTTCGGTTTTGACTTGATCTTGCTGGTGAGGCCGACCCATTCGATGGCTTCGAGTACTGCTTTTTTCCTTTCTTCGGCTGTCATTTTCAAGAGCAGCAGGGGGAATTCCACATTTTCGTAGACTGTATAGACAGGCATCAGGTTGTAGGTCTGAAAGATAAATCCGATATGCTTTTTTCTCAGGTCGGAGGCCCGCCTTGCACCGATGCTTTTTACGGAAGTATCGATCACCGTTACGTCTCCTTCAGAGGGGTTGTCGAGTGAGCCGATGATGTTCAGCATGGTGGTTTTCCCCGACCCGCTTGGTCCGACGAGTCCGGTAAACTCGCCGGTTCTGATTGTCAGGTTGATATTCTCCAGTGCGGTAAAGTGACCTCCGCCGATGGGGAACCGTTTGACCAGGTTGTCGATTTGAATGATTGTGTTGTTATTCATGTTGTTAATGATTAAATACAGCCATAAGTTGGAAACCGGTCCCGCCGAACAGGGTGGCCTCCTGCTGAAAGTTATATAACTGATAGTTTTTCGGGTTCCAGAACGCCATGGTGTAGAAGGTCCACCGGTCGAAGGTAGCCGACCAGTTGACGAAACGGTAAAGATCGTTATTGGATATATCGATAAATATGATCGCCGACAGATGGTGAATAAGGCCCAGCGGGTAGGAGACTGTTGTGCCTATGAATGTGAGCGATTGATCACCGGCGATGGTAAGCGATCCCGCGGGAAGGGAGAATTCCACTTTGGGGATATAGCGAAGGCCGCTTTGGAGGTGAAAGGGTTCTGTGGGGTTGACCGTGGACCAGCCGATGGCCTGGCCGTTCAGGGAGAGCGACTGGGCCGGCAGGTTGACTGCAGAGATGCAGAGCAACAGCGGGAGAACGGTATGGAGGACCCTGTTCATTGTTTCTGCGCTTGCCTGTTAACGATCCCGTAGAAGAAGAAGCGGGTGAGTTCCATGGCCAGCTCGTTGGGGTCCTTGTACATGTTGATGAGCTGCTCGTCTTTCAGCATGTCGTACATGTGGTTGAGGAAATAGATGATGAACTCCGGCTTTACATCCTTGCGGATCTCTCCCCGTTTCTGTGCATCGATGTAGTCGTTATGCACGATGGTGAGGATCCTTTTTGAGAGGTCGCTCATGTACTGCATGAGTTCGGGATCGCCGTGGATGAGGAGGTCGTCCAGGAACTCGCTGCTCAGCTCGGCGGTGTCCTCCATTTTCATCCGCAGCTGGAGCTCGACCTTTTCCGTAAAAGGTATATTGCTGTTCATGATCTCTTCATAGCGCTGAAGGGTTTCATCGGTTAATTTTTCCATGATTGCCTTCACCAGCTCCATCTTGTTGGCGAAATGCTTGTAGAATGTCATTTTGCCTACATTTGCCTCAGTGCAGATCTCTTCTACAGTGACACGCCTGAAGCCATGCTTCCAGAAGAGGGTCTTCCCGGTAGCCAGAATCTGTTTCTTCTTTGATTTAGACATATTGTTTATCAATATACGAAAATAGTAAATAAAAACACTAATCGTACAATATTATAACATTAGTAAATGTGAGCCAAGAAAACCATAACAATTTTCATGTAGGAGGAATAATATTTGTTGGAGGAATATTATGTAGTAAGGGACTGCTATATGTTGGAGGGATATTACATGTTGGAGGAATTTTAATGGTTGAGGGAAAATCAGTGGCCTATAGGTGATGTGTTTTGAGATCAGGCGGGGATTGCAAGGGGTGATCAGGAGCAGGAATATTTGATCAATTTAATCAGAAATCTTACATTGTCTTCAAAATGATGTTATGAGATCCAACAAGATGTTATGTGTATTGATGCTCTGTATAATTACAGGCAGTTTGTCATGGTCACAAATACCAGAAGATGAGATAGTTATTACTGCCAGCTCTACCCTTCCGGCCAGTAGCACGGCCAGTTTCACTCCTGATAACCTGATGGATGGAACCACTGCGTCCTGGAGTGAGGGCGCTCGGGGTGTCGGAATAGGAGAATATTTTGTGTTCGACTTCCGATACCCTGATGAGATGCAGTATATAGTGGTAAAGAACGGTTTTGGAGTTGATCGTTACTGGAGGGCAAATGCCAGGATAAAGAAGTTGAAGGTCACGGACGAGAGCGGTTCTTTCCGGATTTTGCAGCTGGAAGATACTCCCGAATTGAGGGTGTATGGTTTAAATGCCCTGGTTGAGGATGAATACGGAACATTGCAGAAGGGAGAACCATTGTCGGGCAGTTATTACACATTTGAAATCCTAGGTGTTTATGTGGGTGACAGGTGGGAAGATGCCTGTATCACCGAGGTGATGGTGAATAAGTGGTACACGGAACATTTTTCGATGGATACCATGTATCTGTATAAACAGTTGTTCATGGAGTACCTTGATGGGGTTACCGGTGGTGACGGGACCCTGTATATCCCGACCGGTTGGGAGGGATATGTTTCGGTGGATGTAAGCGACGGGTATTATTATGAGGAGATTGTTTCGGGGGATGGTACCGGAGGATTCAGGGAGCACTGTCTGTTTTTGGATGAGGCAGCGAGGGATTATTACCTGTTTATTTACGAACATGTTCGTCGGCCCGACCAGGCAACCATGGAGGGTTTGAATGCAGATACCGATCCCACATTTGATGATCTGTTTACCAGAGAATTTCTGAAATATGATCCCGTTTCAGAATCATTTATAGACTTAAACTACGATCAGTTGGAGCACCTGTTTGATGAAGATCCACTTACACTGCTTTCTGAAAAGCTTGGAATGGAAATTTTTACAGATGATGTTGGAATCAGGTATGACTTGCCATCGATCGCCAGGTTCATTTATCCAGTTGAAGGAGAGAAAGAGGCGGAGGTACGGTTCAGGTGGGATGGAATAAAGTTCATTCATGAATGAATTGCAAATGGCCCATTCTGACAAGTGAATGAATTAATTGTGGCATAAGGAGATAAATAATATCCAGTGGTTCAAGAAGTGTAGTTTTTATATAAACTGTTTCAATATATTTTGTATATTTATTGACCGGAATTTTTGATATTCAATTTGGACGAAGAGAAAGATATAATCCTATACCTGGATGATGATCCAACCAACCTGTCCCTTTTTGAGATGGTTTTCAGGGACAGGTACAAGGTTATTATAACTGCCAGTCCATCTGAAGCATTAAAATCCATAGAAACCCAGGAGGTAAAGGTTGCCATTGTAGATTATTCGATGCCAGAGGTTTCCGGACTGGAGTTTATCAGTAAAGCGAGTATCAGTCATCCAGGTATGATCTTTATGATTTTAACAGCCTACAAAGATCTGAACCTTCATATCAGCAGCATCAATCAGATCAATGTATTCAGGTTCTTTTCCAAGCCCTGGAAAGAATTTGAAATTGACCAGGCCATTAGGCAGGCCCTTAATACCCACCGTTTGCAAGTGGAAAACAGGCAATTATTAGTAGATCTCAAAAAGAAGAATATTGAGTTAGTGCAATTAAAGGAGAAACTTGAGGAGGAGAATCTCTATTTTCGGGAAGAGATCAAGCTGAATGCAGATTTTGAGAATATTATTACTGCTAACAAAGAATTCAGGCAGGTGCTGAAGGAGATAGAGCAGGTTTCTGCTACACAGGCAACAGTATTGGTTATGGGAGAGACCGGTACGGGAAAAGAACTGGTTGCACGGGCAGTTCACAGTTTAAGTAACCGGAATGAGAAGCCTTTCATTAAAATAAACTGTGCCTCAATTCCTGAATCCTTATTGGAAAGCGAATTATTTGGACATAAAAAAGGAGCCTTTACAGGTGCGATTGCCAACAGGAAGGGCCGGTTCGAATTGGCCCATACAGGAACCCTTTTCCTGGATGAAATCGGTGAACTGCCTGCTTCCCTGCAGCCAAAGCTTTTAAGGGTGTTGCAGGATGGTGAATTTGAACCGGTCGGTGGCGAACAATCTGTAAAAACAGATGTAAGGATTATAGCAGCTACCAACCGTGATCTTGAGAAGGAGGTTAAAACTGGTAACTTCAGGAGTGATCTTTACTATCGGCTGCATGTTTTTCCAGTCAGGATTCCTCCATTACGTGAACGAAAAGATGATATTCCGATCCTGGTGAATCATTTTCTCAGGAGATTCAACAAACTTAATGGTAAGAGTATTTCCACTGTCTCGAAAGAGACCATGCGTCAGTTTATGCAATACGATTGGCCCGGGAATATCAGGGAGTTGGAAAATATCGTTGAACGTGCGGTGATTATCAGCACAGGAGAGACACTTAAGCTTGGCACCAAACTTACCGGTCAGCTTTCTGAAGTGGCTGGAGCGCAGGAGCTCAGCTCCCTTGAGGAGATGGAGAGAAATTATATCATCAGGGTAATGGAGAAGACGCATTGGCGCATCAGTGGTGACAGAGGTGCGGCTTGTATTCTGGAAATGAAACCCACTACATTGTATTCAAAAATGAAGAAATTAGGGATCACCCGGCCATAATTTTATTGCGACATTTCAAATATGTAACGATATTTCGTGATTAATTATAATGATCCGATCGGTTATGTTTCTTCTATATTTCAATAAATAAGCAGATTAGGATTATTGGCATTTCATTTGCGGCTTCATTATAAACAATATGCAATGGAGTCTAACCAGATAATTCAGATTAAAGAGCAGCAATTTGAAGAATTGTTCATCCGGGATGGAGGGGTCAGGGTTGTTGAGCTTTTTGAGGCCAACAATGGCACTTGTGAAATGATGCGGCCGGTCGTTGAAAGTGCAAACATTGAATTTGCCGGCAAAGTTGAATTTTTCATTATGGATGTAACCGGCCTGGATGAGTTTATTACAAGATACCGTATTCACAGGAAGCCCAGTTTCTTTTTGATCAGGGGAGATGAAATTGTAGATACAATTGCCGGATTGGTTCCAATGAGCAGGTTTTTCAGGTTCATACAGGAGCACATTGAATAAGCCGGAGATTATTGAAACGTTTTTTAGAATACAATAAGATGAGTAATAGAAATCCAAAAATATTGTTGGTGGAAGATAGTTTTGAGAGCATGCAGCGAGTCACTTCTACATTAAATGATGCAGGATATTCAACGATAACCTCCCTGAATGGATTAAATTTTTTGTCCTATATTGTCAAGGAAAAATTTGATCTGATCATTCTGGATCTTATGAATTCTGGGATGGCAGGATACGAAATGCTGGCTCAGATCAAGGAACGGGGCCGAAATGTTGAAACGCCCGTGATATTTCTGACAGGGAATGAAGAGAATGCAAATTTGATGCAGGGGGTACGATATCCAGATATCGATTTTGTTAAGAAGCCTTTCAGACGTGAAGAGTTGTTAAACAGGGTGGGGAACCAGCTTGCCCTGCTTCGCAGTAAAGAGGAGCTAAGGGCAACAAAGGATTTACGTGACAGTATCAACTATGCGCTCAGGATACAAAAATCAATGTTACCATCGGAAGAGATGTTGAATTCGATTTTTAGGAATCACTGGATCATTCATCAGCCGCTGAATATTGTAAGCGGTGATTTTTATTGGGCTAAAAGAATTGGTGATCTGCTTGTTTTTTCTGTGGCCGACTGCAGTGGACACGGTGTTCCGGGTGCCTTTCTGAGTGTGCTGGGGATTAGTCTGCTCAATGAATTGAGCATGAAAATAAAAATTGATTATCCCCACGTGATGATGGATAATTTGAGATTCAAATTCAAGGAATCAATGGAACGTTCAGGGATCGAGTCCTATCTGTCTGAGGGAATTGATATGGTGATCGGTATGATTGACACTAAAAGCATGAAACTGTATTCAGCAGGAGCGTTTAATTCCATTTTTCACTTGCATGAAGGGGAAATTTCAGAGATAAAAGGAGACAGGCAGTCGATTGGGCATTATCCCCTGGAAAAGCCCTTTTCACATCATGTAACCCAGTTAAGCAGAGGTGACCAGTTGTTTCTTAGTACTGATGGGATGATTGACCAGATGGGGGGTGAGAGAGGCAAGAAATTACAAAACCGTGGTTTTTCCTCTTGGTTAAAAGAGCTGCAAGGGAGGAATGTGCCGGAGCAGAGAGAGGATTTTATTGAAAAAATGAAACATTGGATGTCAAATTATAGTCAGGTGGACGATATCCTGATCATGGGCTTTGAAATTTAGTAAAATTTAAATTCTATATAGATGAAAACTTCACTTTTTCTCAGTATCGGACTATTG
>CAYOVC010000063.1:0-11020 GCA_964407305.1 uncultured Bacteroidaceae bacterium
TACTGGTCGATGGGATCGTTCAGCTCCGAATAGGCATTGCAGATCTCCTTGCCGTTGATCATCAGTTCAAACCGCTCAGTAAGCTCCGGGTTGTCGCGGTGCTTCTTGCACAACGGCGACATCTCCACAGGATAGTCCATAATAAAGGTGGGCTGGATGTAATGTCCTTCGCACTTTTCTCCGAAGATCTCGTCGATCAGCTTTCCCTTTCCCATGGAGGGGTCCGTTTCGATACCCAGTGTATCGCAGATCTCCCGCAGCTCTTTCTCGGACCTGCCTGAGATATCATACCCGGTGTGTTCTTTGATGGCATCTTTCATGGTAATGCGCCGGAAGGGACGCTTGAAATTGATCTCTTTTTCGCCGAGCTGCACTTTTGTTGTTCCGTGCAGGTCCAGCGCCACCTTCTCGATCATCTCCTCGGTAAAGTCCATCATCCAGTGATAGTCCTTGTAGGCGACATAGATCTCCATCACCGTAAACTCCGGATTGTGGGTACGGTCCATCCCCTCATTGCGGAAGTCTTTTGAGAATTCATAGACACCATCGTAGCCTCCGACGATCAGTCTTTTCAGGTAGAGCTCATTGGCAATGCGCAGGTAGAGCGGCATGTCCAGGGCATTGTGGTGCGTGATGAACGGACGCGCTGCCGCCCCGCCCGGGATGGGCTGCAGTACCGGGGTCTCCACCTCGAGGTATCCCTTGCTGTTAAACAGCTCACGGAGTGAATTGTAGATCTGGGTTCGCTTGCGGAACACCTCCCGCACCTCCGGGTTGATCACCAGGTCGACATACCGCTGTCTGTACCTGAACTCCGGATCGGTCACCGCGTCGTACGTCTTCCCATCCTTCTCCTTCACTACGGGCAGTGGCCTGATCGACTTGCTCAGCACTGTGAGCTCCTCCACGTGCACGGAGATCTCACCCATCTGGGTCCTGAAGGCAAAACCCTTAATACCGACAAAATCACCAATATCAAGCAGTTTCTTGAATACGGTGTTGTACATCGTTTTATCCTCTTCCGGACAGATATCATCCCTGCGGAGATAGATCTGTATGCGGTCCGACTCATCCTGCAGCTCTGCAAAAGAGGCACTCCCCATGATCCGCCGGCTCATAATCCTTCCCGCGAGGGTAATGCCCTTCAGTGATTCCTCCTCCTTGTCAAACCTTCTTTTTACCTCTGCTGCCTTATGCGACACTTCGAATATCGCCGCCGGATAGGGATCGATGCCCAGTTTACGTATCTCCTCAAGCGAGTGCCGCCGTATCTGTTCCTGTTCTGAAAGGTCTGTGTGAGCCATCTTTTTACCTGTTTTCAAATAATGTGGCAAAGATAAGTAAAAGAGACAAGAGTTCAAGAGCGACACATTGAGTGATCCGGTAATGATGCATCGCTCTGAAAAATTTATGTTTGTTTGGAAAAAGTATGAAGATAAAGTGGAGAATGGAATTACAGTACTTAGAATAATTATTTAGCAACCGACTAACCTACATACAGATAGTAGTACTGGATTTTTTTGCCTGGTATCGCTATAAAATATATCAAAGAATTGAGACCGCGAAGATCAGGGATTATGTTAATTTTGTATGCATACAAGTTGGAGGGAGTGGAGAAAAGCTGGGTCATAAAATCACAAGGTTCTGAAGCCGAAGTGCTTGCGTTAAGCAGGGCACTAGGCATCAGCAAGGTGCTTGCCAACCTGCTGGTGCAGAGGGGGATCACCACCTTCGACGGAGCCAGGGCTTTTTTTCGCCCGGAGCTCACCCTGCTGCACGATCCCTTCCTGATGAAAGACATGGATGTTGCCGTTGACCGTATCCTGGCAGCCATTGCCGGTGAGGAGGGGGTGCTGGTGTATGGCGACTATGATGTTGACGGGACCACTGCCGTTGCGCTGATGTATTCGTTTCTAAAGGATCACTTGAAGAATCTGGATTACTACATTCCCAACCGGTACAGCGAAGGGTATGGAGTCTCGAAAAAGGGCATAGACTATGCCGCAGAGAGGGGGCACCGGATGATCATCGCGCTTGATTGCGGCATCAAGGCGGTGGAAAAGGTGGCTTATGCCCGTTCGAAGGGGATCGATTTTATCGTTTGCGATCACCACAACCCCGGTGATGTATTGCCCGAAGCAGTAGCTGTGCTGGATCCCAAACGGGTTGATTGCAACTATCCTTACAAGGAACTTTCAGGATGTGGCGTCGGTTTCAAACTGATACAGGCGCTGGCAGCCGGGATGGACATTGATTTCGGGGAGATCGTCCATTTTCTCGATTTGGTGGTGGTAAGTATCGCATCGGATATAGTTCCGATCAACGGGGAGAACAGGGTGATGGCATTCCATGGACTTCAGAGGCTGACGAGCGCACCCCGTACCGGGCTTCAGGCAATAATGGATGTCGCCTCTTTCAACAACAAAGCGATCACTATAGAAGATATTGTTTTTAAGATCGGACCGAGACTGAATGCCGCAGGAAGGATGGAGTCGGGCAATACTGCCGTTGAACTGTTGGTGAGCGATGATCCGGACCATGCCCTGGCGATCAGCAAAAATATTAATATTATCAACATTGAGCGCCGTGATGTGGATACGTCGATTACCCGGCAGGCAGTGGAGATGATCCAGCGGGATAAGTTGTTACAGGAGCAGAAGTCGACGGTGCTCTACAACCCGGAGTGGCACAAGGGGGTGATTGGGATCGTGGCGTCACGGTTGATGGAGCATTATTACCGGCCGACGGTGATTCTTACGATGTCCGACGGACTGGCAACCGGGTCGGCAAGGTCGGTCAACGGATTTGACGTTTACCAGGCAATTGAATCATGCAGTGACCTGTTGGAGAATTTTGGCGGACACAAGTATGCGGCCGGACTCACCATGAGTGTGAGTAACATTAAGAAGTTTACACGTCGTTTCGAGGAGTATATCGGTGAGAATATCCACCAGGACCAGCTGATTCCGGTGGTAGAGATCGATACGGAACTTCAGCTTGCTGAGATCGATGATAAATTTGTCAGGGTACTGAACCAGTTTCGCCCGTTCGGACCAGAAAATAATACGCCGGTTTTCCTGACCGAGAATGTGTCCGACAACGGGATGGGCAGAAGGGTTGGCACCGAAGGGGATCACCTGCGGCTGAACCTCGTGCAGGAGGAGAATCCATTCAAGGTGTTTACTGCCATCGCCTTTCAGAAAGGTAAAATGTTCGAGAATATCTGTCAGGGCAAGTCATTCGATATCTGCTATACTGTGGAAGAGAATGAATACAGGGGCCGGAAAAGCACCCAGTTGAATATCCGTGACCTGAAATTTGACTGAAATGAGACCTTTGTTCCGGGCTGTGGCTTAACCTGATCCCGCACCAGGATGCAGGCACAGAATTTGCTGCGGCAGTATGTATATTCAAACCATATAAATGCAACATAGCATGAAATTTCTGAAGACACGATCAATGGTTCCGTTTGTGGCCATGGCCCTGCTGTTTGTCCTGGCCCTTGCCGGATGCTCCAACTACGAAGATGTTTCCGCCTGTGTGGAGGGAAAGACCTACGGCTTCTGGAACGGACTATGGCACGGGATCATCGCACCCATCGATCTGATCGCCATGATCTGGCGTGAGGATGTTACTGTTTATGCTCCCAATAACAACGGGATCTGGTATGCCTTCGGCTTTGTTCTCGGCAGTGGCGGCTGGGGGTTTTTCGGGGGAAAGGGTGTTGCCGGCGGGCGAAAAGGGAAGAGGCACTAAAAGGGTTGTTGCAGGCAGCGATAATCCGGTATCCGGAGATAGGATAATGCCTGAACCGGGCTATCGGATTCAGAAATCCAGCTGTATTTGCAGCTCGCCATCCCAAACGCGGTTTCCCGGACGGATATCATGTCCGGAACCGGTTTCGCGCTGGTGGGCATATGCTGTAACACCCAGTTTTGATCTTACCGTGAACCAGCGGCTCAATTTTGCTGAAAGTACCAACAGGTTTCTTGTCCCGGTGCCATACCAGGCGGGAAAAAGGAAGCTGTATCTTACCCCCGGTTCATAGGTGTAGATGCGGTTGTCCCAGTGATCCGAATTGAAGGCGAGGTAGCGGTAGGTAAGCCTGATCTTCTTTTTCGGAATCACCTTTACCTGTGAATAGATTACCTTTCCTGTCTGTTTTTCCCCGGCTGAATGTAGTCTTGCGAATTCGATTCTACCCGACAGCACAAGCTTTTCAGAGAGGTCCCATGACCCGTTCATCCGGTACCTGTTTTGTTGTTGCGGTGCATAGGAGCCATTACCCGGACCTGTTTCAGGCAGGTTCTTCTGCCGGGATCGTCCTGTGAACCTGACTTCAAGATCGGGTCCATCCTTAAAAGCATAGGTAAACCGCATATTATTGCGGATATAGTAGCCAGGGACACTCCCATACCCGGGGATATTGCTTTCCCCCGAAATATCAGTAACCAGGTAAAGTCTCGCATTACTGAACGGTGCGATATTCATCCCGAAACTGATGCCTGTTTCATTACGGGGTTTTGTTTTTGCTCCATATGCTTTTGGGGTCTGACCGGTGTATTCCGGCTGGTAAGTGCGGAAAGAGACATTTAGCAGCAATGCAGGGTTGACCTCGCATGTACCGCCGGCAAGCAGAGCCCGGCTGGCATTGTGGTCCATCGCTGCCTCACCAAAAAGCTCATAGCGGTTTCCGAATGCAACCCCGTAGAACGAGAGTGCCCCACGTGGGGAGCATTCAAAAAGTTCCGGATCGATCCGCTCCACCGAATCGCGGCCAGCCTTTGTAAGTTCCATTGCAGCCCCGGAGAGGGCCATGCCGAGGTACCATTGTTCGCCCGACCGGTTCACCGACAGTCCCGCAGTTTGTTGTTGTGCAAGGTTCACCCCGTTACGTTCGGAGTCTGTACGGTGCAATCCGGTTTTTCTCACCTGCTTAAACAGGTCGGCCGGTGCTTCCAGCCTGAACAGCGAAACATCTTCAGTTTTTACAGAATAGAAGATGTCGGCGTTCCACTTTCCGGCCGACAATTCTGCATAGATTCCCCGGTAGAAGTCATACTCCATGGTGGAAGCAAAAGGTTTGGCATATGACCTCCTGTACCCACTGATCACGACGCTGCCCTCCGCCGTTTGAAAACCCAGTCCGTGGACCAGTCCCATGCCGCGGTGGATCCTGAAATTGCCCAGTATCATTTTTGAAAGCAGCTTGTCGGAGCCATATGCCAGGTACCCGGTAAAATGTTCCGGCCGGTTCCTGCTTAACCAGCGCTCGCCGGGGTCCTTTTCAAACGCTGCACCGGCCGACCACCGATCACCCGCATCCACTTTGAGCCTGCTTGTGATTTTCATTGGCGAACCGGGATAAAGCGGTGCTGTGGCGGAGTCGGATCGATATGCCTGCGAGGCTGGTTGCCTGATCGCCATATTGGACAGCAGCATACCGCGGGGAGGCGACCGGGAAGTTTTTTCCTGTCCATCTGCGAGGGTGATCAGCGGAGCGATATCCACCAGGAACTCCTGTGTGAACCCGGGTATGGCTGTGAGCTCGTAGATGCTGAAAAAAGGTCCGTACTTCTCGCGGTATTTCAAAATGCCATATACCTGGAACGGTGTGAAGAGGCCGGAAGCGTTCAGGTCGCTTTCAGAGCGGGTGTTGAGGTTGAGCGGATGGCGGAGCAGGTCGGAGAGCATTTCATGGACCAGCTCCGGACCGGTTTCGTCGCCGTTTTCAATGAGCCGGTCTGTAAGGTCCTCGAAGAGGGGGGCGTCCTGGCTGTAGGAAGCCGGAAGAAGGAGCAGGAGCAATGCGATGTGCAGGGTCCTTTTCATTTTTGCGGCAAGTATGAAAGTGTGATGGCCGGAGTAACGCCGGGGAGGGCCGACCAGCGGAAGGCCAGGTCGATCTGCAGCGTGCCGAGCCCGAGTGCGCTGCCGAAGGAGAGGGAGTGGGGCTCCGAGTGATAGCCGGCAAGGAGCACGAGAGATCGGTTCAGGCGGTATTCGAGTCCGGTTTTGATCCGGAGCAGTTCGGGGGTGACATAAGTTACTTCCGCGAGCAGGGTGGTATACTGATAGATCTCGTGGGAGACGCCGATAGAGAGAAACGAGGGGAGAAGCGGACCATAGCCGTGGTAGTTTCCATGGGTGACCGGACTGTTCAGCAGCAGGGCGACAGCGGTATGGGGTGAGATTGTGTAATGGATGCCCGCGCCGGGGGAGATGCTCCAGAGGTAGTTCCATTGGTCGGAGGTGAATGTATTGTGATAATGGAAGGAGATCCCTGCTGTGATCCTTTCGGAGAGGGTCATACCGAATCCCAGTTGGGAACTGAGGATCCTGTAGCCCTTCAGTCCGTAGGTATGGATTTTGAGCTGAAATGCACCCGGGTGTGCCGCAACGGTGGTTTCCAGGGACGAAACTCCCAGTTCTTTTATTACAAATGGACGGGCATGTCCGGCAGAGAGTGAAGCCCCTTCTGCATATCCCAACAGGGCCGGATTTTGCAGATCCTTTGATGCAGAGGTACTGATTGCGCCGATGCCCCCGAGGGCCAGGCTTCGTGCTCCGTAATGTGTTGACTGTCCGGCGAGACAGTGAAAAAAGGACAAAAAAAAGACCGGAATGATGAATTCCGGTCTGATGATTGCCCGCGTGATGCGTGCATATATCATATTGCGTCAGATTTACATGGTGTGCATCTATTAGTTGGTCTTGAACCTGAACTTCACATCTTTCAGCTCTTCGTTTGCCTTCACGATTTTTGTTTCGAGACCGGCCTTGAACTTCTTCACCTTTTCAAGCACTGCTTCATCGCCTGTTGCAATCATCTGTGCAGCGAGGATCCCTGCATTCTGTGCGCCATCGATTCCAACAGTGGCTACCGGTATTCCGGGAGGCATCTGAACAATCGAGAGCAGTGAATCCCATCCGTCGAGCGAGATGGATGCCTTGATGGGAACCCCGATGACAGGTACCGGAGAGAGTGCTGCAACAACACCAGGCAGATGTGCCGCTCCGCCTGCACCTGCTATGATCACCCGTATACCACGGTCGTATGCACCACGTGCAAAGTCCATCGCCTGTTGCGGTGTGCGGTGCGCCGAAAGAGCGTTGATCTCAAATGGAATTTCAAATTCGTCGAGGATCTTTGCTGCCTTCTCCATAATCGGAAGGTCTGAAGTGGATCCCATAATAATGCTTACCCTTGGTTTCATCATCTGCCTGTTAATGTTTCATGGTTTGTAAATATCGGTTGTCTGGCTGACAAATTACGGAAATTTTGCTGTAAATATGAAGTTTTATTTGGGCTGCACTGGTAATTTTAAAAACAACCGGGAAGAGACAGGAGATACTGTCATGATTTGCTGCCGCTGATGTTTCGCTGTACCGGGGCAATTGTAACCTGTCCGTTCTGCTCCGCGATCACCCGGCCGATTATGCCGCTCTATTCTCACCTATTTTTTTTATCTTCGCACAAACAATTTCTGCATGTCGAAAAAACATATAAAGGTTCTCGACCTGGCCTTTGAGATTTCAATTCCGGAAGAGACCATTCACCAGGAGATTAACCGCATCGCTGAAAAAATGAACCGCGATCTGGCCGATAAGAACCCGATCTTCCTTGGAATACTGAACGGGGCATTTATGTTTGCCAGCGATCTTTTTAAGCAGATCACCTTTCCCTGTCAGATCACCTTTCTGAAGCTCGCCTCCTACGAGGGGACAAAGACCACGGGTACGGTGCGGCAGCTGATTGGGATCAACCAGGATCTGAAGGACAGAACGGTTGTGTTGCTGGAAGATATTGTTGACACCGGGATCACGCTTGATACGATCTTGCGGCAGCTTAACGGATATGAACCAAAGGAGATCAAGGTAGCTACCCTCTTGCACAAGCCGGATGCCCTGCAGAAGGATGTGAGGCTCGACTATGTAGGTTTCGAGATCCCGAATGAGTTTGTGCTGGGGTACGGTCTCGATTATAACGGCTATGCAAGAAATCTGCCTGAAATATATACGCTGGTGAAAGAATAGCCGTAAGATTATTACTTTTGTGGTGCACTTAATCATTTTATTAATCAACATCTAATTATGTTAAACATTGTATTATTCGGACCTCCGGGATCAGGGAAGGGGACACAGGCTGAAAAACTGATCAAAAAGTATAACCTTATTCACATTTCAACAGGCGATCTGTTGAGGAAAGAGGTTGCTGAGCAGACAAAGCTCGGACTTGAAGCAAAAAAGATTATGGATGCCGGCGAACTGGTGCCTGATGAGATCGTGATCGGTATGATTCAAAAGAAACTGGAAGAGCATAAGGATGGACCGGGCTTTATTTTTGATGGGTTTCCACGAACCGTTGAGCAGGCAAGGGAGTTAAGAAAGGCGCTGACGGATTATGATGAGCGTATAACGATGCTGATCTCCCTGGAGGTACCGCGTGAGGAGCTCCTGGTTCGTCTGTTGAAGCGGGGCGAGGAGACCGGCAGGTCGGACGACAACGAGGAGACCATCAATAACCGCATCGATGTCTATGAACGTCAGACGATTCCGGTAACCTATTATTACGAGAAGATGCATAAGTATGTGCCTGTGGATGGTACAGGCAGTATTGAGGAGATCTTTAAGCGAATCGTTAAAAAAATTGATGGTTTCGAGAAGTTTCACCAGCCAGGAGAAGGGGCAATGGAACCATGAGATGATCATATAAACAGAGCATGAGTAAATCCAACTTTGTCGATTATGTGAAGATCTTCTGTCGCTCCGGCAAAGGAGGGGCCGGGTCGGCACACCTTCACCGCGATAAATTCACCCGGAAGGGTGGACCGGATGGTGGCGATGGAGGCAGGGGCGGACATGTGATACTCAGGGGAAACAAGCAATACTGGACGTTGCTGCACCTGAAATATCAAAAACATATTTTTGCCACAAATGGAGAGTCCGGAGGAGCTTCGCTGAAGACAGGGGCCAATGGAAAAGAGGTGGTAATTGATGTACCCCTGGGTACGGTGGCTCGTTACGACGAGTCGGGGGAGCAGCTGTTTGAAATTACTACCGATGGAGAAGAGCGTGTACTGATGGAAGGAGGCAGGGGCGGATTGGGCAATGATCATTTTAAATCATCCACCTTCCAGACACCCAGGTTTGCGCAGCCCGGTGAGGAGGGCAAGGAGGGTTGGATAATCCTGGAACTGAAACTCCTTGCTGATGTTGGCCTGGTTGGATTACCCAATGCCGGTAAATCGACCTTACTATCAGTTCTTTCCGCTGCAAAGCCAAAGATTGCCGATTATCCCTTTACTACGCTGGTGCCCAACCTGGGTATCGTAAAATACCGCGACGGCAGGTCATTCGTCATGGCAGATATTCCCGGCATCATCGAAGGAGCAAGTGAGGGAAAGGGATTGGGGCACCGCTTCCTGCGACATATCGAGCGAAACTCAATGCTTCTGTTTATGGTGCCTGCCGATAGTGATGACATCTGTAAGGAATATGACGTTCTCGTAAATGAGCTCAGGGAATATAATCCTGAATTGCTAGATAAGGAGCGGATGCTGGCCATTACCAAGTCGGACATGCTCGACCACGAACTGATGTCCGAGATCAGCAGGGAGCTTCCGGATGTACCATCGGTTTTTATCTCCTCCATCGCCAAACAGGGACTTATTGAGCTGAATGACCGGATCTGGAAAATGTTGAACAGGTAGCAAGTCTCAGATTGCCGCGCCGGCTTACCGGGGACAAGCATCCGGCGTTCTTTTTTGCGGTTGTATATACTACCTTTTTGACCGGCGGTTAAGGGTAGATCCTAATGGCATTACAAAAAATAAGCAATAGCTCACCTATTGTTATAAAAATTCATTTTTAACAATAAAGTGGTTACAATTGGAATAAAAAGTTCTAATTTTGCCCAAAATTTCGATTATTATGCATGAACTATTTAAGAGTCTGCAAGAGAAAGACATTACCTTGTCGCCCGAAATATCGGATCTGTTGCAATCATGTAAGGGCTTTACTTTCTTTAATACCACGGATGAGCTGGTCGATGCCTCTACAAATGGGAAGGAGAATGTATATTTTGAAGTAGAGTATGACGTTCCGGGGAAGGGTAAATATACAGAAGCAATCATACAGCGTGTAAAAAACGGTATTGCTGCAAATTACACAGAGTCCTACATGCGGCGGAGAGATCCGGGGTCAATGGCGATCGCTGATGACCTGCCCACTGATAAAAAAAGGTTCAGGGAAAAATATGGCTATGAGTTTACGAAGCTCCAGGAGGAGACCTTTCAATGGCTGAAGGAGCAGGAGCTGGCCGTTTTCTTTTATTTTGCCGGCAGGATGGGGATCGGTTCCCTTGGGATCGCCATTGCACCTGCCAATGCAGCTTTTTTTGCCATGGGATTGTCCATGCTGCAGGAGATGGTGTCGCTCGACCGCCTGAAGGAGGGTTCTGAGCTACAATCGGTTATTTATGTGGCCCCCATTTTCAGGCACACCCACTTTAACGGCAAGCAGGTTGTTGTACACAAAAGGAACGACAAACTGCATGAGGTATATTCCTATAACCTCTACCCGGGACCAAGTGCGAAGAAGGGCCTTTACAGTGTCATACTTGATCAGGGAGAACAGGAGGGTTGGGTTACCGCTCACTGTTCGGCTGTCCAGTCGGTAAGTCCGTATGATAATATCACCACCTTTATGCACGAGGGCGCCAGCGGCGGAGGTAAAAGTGAACTACACCAGCATATTCTCAGGGAGCCCGATGGACGGGTGACGCTGGGAAAGAACAGGATCACCGGTGAGGAGCGCTATATCACCATTCCGAGGTTCTGCTCCTTTAATCCGGTTGCAGATGATATGGCATTTTGCCATCCCTCCCTGCAACGCAATGATGGTAAATTAAGAATTCTTGATGCTGAGAATGCATGGTTCATTAGGGTCGACAGCATCAAGCAGTATGGAGATGATCCTTTTTTGGAAAAGATCACAATACAGGCAAAAAAACCCCTGT
>CAYOVC010000064.1:0-4200 GCA_964407305.1 uncultured Bacteroidaceae bacterium
CGACGTATAATTATATCAGGGGAAGGGAATTTGCACCGCAGGGTGAAGCGTTCGAAAAGGCGGTGGAAAAGTGGGAGTCGCTCAAAACAGATGATGATGCAGTATTCGACCTCGAATATACATACGATGCTGCCGATATTCAACCAATGATCACCTACGGAACCAACCCGGGGATGGGAACCAAGATCGCGGGCAGGATCCCCGCTGAAACGGAAGTGGGCCCAAGCAACCTGAACAGCTTTCAGAAATCATTGAAATACATGGGATTTGAAGCCGGAACGCCGCTTGAAGGAAAAGCGGTCGATTTTGTCTTCGTAGGCAGCTGTACCAACGGAAGAATAGAGGATCTGCGTCAGTTCGCTGCCTTCGTAAAAGGAAAAAAGAAGGCAGAGAATATCACTGCATGGATCGTTCCCGGATCAAAGCAGGTGGAGAAACAGGCGAAAGAAGAGGGTATTGATCAAATACTGAAGGAGGCGGGTTTTGAGCTGAGGCAGCCAGGCTGCTCCGCTTGTCTCGCAATGAACGATGACAAGATCCCTGAAGGAAAACTGGCCGTATCCACCTCCAACCGGAACTTTGAGGGCCGCCAGGGTCCCGGAGCCAGGACCATGCTTGCGAGTCCGCTCACTGCGGCCGCAGTGGCTGTTACAGGTAAAGTGACCGATCCCGCGAAAATTATTTAACCCAAGTACTTGATGCAATGGCAATAGAAAAATTCAATACCATACGTTCAACAGCGGTACCGCTGCCAATAGAAAATGTCGATACCGACCAGATCATTCCGGCCAGGTTCCTGAAAGCGACCACCAGGGATGGGTTTGGAGAGAACCTGTTTTGCGACTGGCGGTACGACAGGGCCGGTAATCCGAAAGAGGATTTCATGCTCAACCAGGACCTTTACAAAGGTTCCATTCTTCTAACCGGAAAGAATTTTGGCAGCGGATCGAGCAGGGAACATGCGGCTTGGGCCATCTATGATTATGGTTTTAAAGTGGTGGTCTCCAGCTTTTTTGCCGATATTTTTAAGAATAACTCGCTGAATAACGGGCTGCTGCCGGTGCAGGTCTCCGAGGCATTCCTCAAAGAGCTGTTTGACGCAATCGAAAAGGATCCGCAAACGGAAATAGAGGTGAACCTTGTGGATCAGAAGATCAGCATTCCGGCTACCGGACAAAGTGAATCATTTGAAATCAATGCCTATAAAAAAGAGTGCCTGCTCAATGGCTATACTGATATCGATTACCTCATCAATCTGAAGGACGAGATAGAAGCTTTCGAAAAGAGTCGTACCTAAAATAAACATAGTATGAAAATAACGGTAATGGACACAACGCTGCGCGATGGCGAGCAGACATCCGGAGTATCTTTTACTGCTGCAGAGAAGCTGAATATGGCCAAATTGCTGCTTGAAGAGCTCAAAATCGACAGGATTGAGGTTGCTTCTGCCCGCGTATCAGAGGGTGAATTTCAGGGAGCCGGGGAGATATTCAGGTGGGCGAAGGAGCGCGGCTATCTGGGCCGGGTAGAGGTGTTGGGATTTGTCGATGGAGATGTTTCACTCCAGTGGATCAAAGATGCCGGAGGTGAGGTGATTAACCTCCTTACCAAAGGATCACTGAACCATTGTGAAAACCAGCTGAGAAAAACCCCCGAAGAGCATGTTGCTGATATTAAGAACACGCTGGAGCATGCACGTAAAATGGGGATCAGGGCCAATATCTATTTTGAGGACTGGTCGAACGGCATGCGGCACTCACCCGATTATGTCTATTTCATGCTCGATAATCTCAAGAATGAATCCATCGAGCGCTATATGATGCCGGATACACTGGGAATACTCAACCACCAGGAGACCTATGATTTTTGTCTGGATATAAAGAAAAGATACCCCCAACTGGCGTTCGACTACCATGCACACAACGATTATGATCTGGCCACCGCCAATGTATTTTCTGCAATCCAGGCTGGAATTGACGGGATCCATACCACTGTAAACGGACTCGGTGAACGTGCAGGGAACGTTCCGCTGTCGAGTGTGATCGGTATCGTAGAGGACCATTTCGGTTACGAACTGAACATCGATTCAAAAAAGCTTTACTCCGTCAGTAAACTGATTGAGACCTTTTCCGGTGTCAGGATCCCGCCCAATAAACCGCTGATCGGTGAAAACGTGTTCACCCAGACCAGCGGAATACATGCGGATGGCGACCAGAAGGACAACCTCTATTTCAACGACCTGCTGCCGGAGCGGTTTGGTAGGAAACGCGCCTACGCTTTAGGGAAAATGTCGGGAAAGGCGAGCATATACAAAAACCTGGAAGAGCTTGGTATCAGCCTCTCAAAAGAGGATATGAAGAAGGTGACGCAGCGCGTAATTGAGCTGGGCGACAAAAAAGAGGTGGTCACACAGGACGACCTGCCCTTTATAATTACCGATGTATTGCGCGGACAGCGGGTGAAGGAAAAAATCAAGGTAAGGAACTACTCCCTCTCCGTTGCTGCCGGGTTAAGGTCGATGGCCACGCTGAGCATCGAAATCGATAAGGAGGTCTATCAGGCAACAGCCAGTGGCGACGGACAGTATGATGCCTTTATGAAGGCGCTTTGGAAGATCTATGACCGACTGGGCAAGAATCATCCTGTGCTTACCGACTATACGGTAGCAATTCCTCCTGGAGGCAAAACAGATGCATTGGTCGTCTGCACAATCACCTGGGATCACGATGGTAAGATTTTCAAGACCAGGGGACTCGATCCTGACCAGACCGTTGCAGCGATTAAATGTACAACAAGAATGTTGAACATCATCGAATCCTGATTGAAGCCTGATTGAAACCTGATTGAAACCTGATTGAAGCCTGGTCGAAGCCTGGTCGAAGCCTGGTCGAAGCTGTTTATCAGGTCACACAGTGAGTATCAACGTTAAATATTACTTTAAAATAACCCATATAGACCAACAGAATCATGAATTACAAGATCGCACTATTACCAGGTGACGGAATCGGACCGGAAATCGTTGAACAGGCCATCAAGGTCATGAACGCCATTGCAGGAACATACAACCACCAGTTTGAATACACAGAGGCGCTCGTAGGAGCAACTGCCATCGACAAAACAGGTAACCCCTACCCCGATGAGACACATGCTGTCTGCCTCGCTTCCGATGCTGTCCTGTTCGGTGCCATCGGCGATCCGAAGTTCGACAACGATCCAAAGGCGAAGGTGCGGCCCGAGCAGGGACTGCTTGCCATGCGCCAGAAGCTGGAACTGTATGCCAATATTCGTCCGGTTGCGACATTCCCCTCATTGATACACAAATCCCCACTGCGCAAAGACCTTGTTGAAGGCGCCGATTTTGTGGTGGTCCGGGAGCTGACCGGTGGAATCTATTTCGGAGAACCACGCGGCAGGACTGAAAACGGAGAGAAAGCATACGACACATGTATATATTCAAAAACGGAGGTAAGAAGAATTGTTGAACTCGCTTTTGAGGTTGCACGAAAAAGGAGCAAGCGGCTGACAGTGGTCGACAAGGCCAATGTGCTGGCAACCTCGCGTCTCTGGCGCGAGACGGTCCAGGAGATGGAGCCCCTGAACAAGGATGTAGCGGTCGACTATATGTTTGTCGACAATGCTGCCATGCAGATCATCCAGTGGCCGAAGAAATTCGATGTGTTGGTAACGGAGAACATGTTCGGCGATATCCTGTCGGATGAAGCGAGCGTTATTACCGGTTCACTCGGACTCCTCCCCTCGGCCTCTGTCGGAACCCATACCTCGGTCTATGAACCGATCCACGGCTCCTACCCCCAGGCAGCAGGGAAAAACATCGCCAACCCGCTTGCCACGATCCTTTCGGCAGCCATGTTGCTCGATGGACTTGATCTCACCGAAGAGGCCGCAGCTATCAGGGATGCCGTGGCAAAATCGATGGATGCTGGTATCGTAACCGAAGATATTTCCGAAGGAAAAGCCTGCAGCACCAGCGAAGTGGGCGACTGGATCGCAAAGGCCATCTGATAGTCGTTTACAGACATATCGTCTACAGACATTCCGCTCCTAACGGAACTTAGTGGTTCTTTTTGTGCTGCCTGTTACAGACGTTATGCTCCTCTGGAGCTGGACATGGGATCCTAACGGAGCTTTTTGATTGGTTACGGACTGCCTGTTACCGACGTTGGGCTCCTCTGGAGCTGG
>CAYOVC010000064.1:4300-10876 GCA_964407305.1 uncultured Bacteroidaceae bacterium
CTTTTTGATTGGTTACGGACTGCCTGTTACCGACGTTGGGCTCCTCTGGAGCTGGACAAAGAAGCTTCGGAGCTGGACAAAACAGCCTAACTAAAGGTGAGCAGCTACTCAATCTCCTTGCGCTCAAAGGCATTTACAAAGAGGATCTGACCGATCTGGTCATACCCCTCGAAAATTGCTTTCCCCTTGAACTTCAGGAGTTCGCCTGTAAAGCCAATGATGGTCAGTCCGGCATTCTCAGATTTCTCATTGATCTCATTCCGGAAATCAACGTTGTCCTTCCCTTCTATGATCTCAATATTTTTTGCCGTCACAGGCAGCCGTCCCCGCTTAATGAGCTCTTCAAGATTCTCCCTGGTCTCCTCCTTCTTTTCGGGCTTACAGATCTCAAAAATCCGGATGGTCGATCTTCTCCAGTCGGGATGACCCTGTATGATAAAACTCAGCAGGATCATCAGGTGCGAATTGTTATAATCGACCGACCGTAACCATACATCAATGCTTTTCTTATAATTAATCGACCTCGGGGAGCTACCCAGGATACCAACATCAAAATTTCCTGCATTGATCAGGGAGTAGTTGTCGATGATACTGTCCAGATTCACAGGATTGGTCCGGTCGTATTCAAGCAGCAGCATATTGTTCTCCATCCCCGAGATCCCCGGCAATTGTATCGTCTGTGCAATTGCCGATGTGTAGGAGGGTGAAATCAGGGTGTCGATATACACATGACTTCCCATTCCCCTGTACTGATTGATCAGTTTCTCCAGGACGGTCTGCGCCTCCTTATGGGATGTCCTGGAATAGTAGTCTTCTATCAGGTGGATATAGGTTCCGAATCCAAACCTGTGACTGATCCAGTTCAGCAACTGAAAAGCGTCCTGACGCTCAAAAGAATCCCTTGAGATACACACTGCGCTTGGTCTCCACTCTTTCGCAGCCCTCGATTTTCTGCTTTGCTGAAGGTATACCTGGAGTGACCGGTTGAGCTGCATCAGGGCATTTGTAAAAATGGATACCAGGCCCTTCCTGTTTTTATGGTAGCCGCTGATGAAGATATACAGTAAAACTATAAGGAAAATTGCAATAAACGCATATAGCGAATTGATCTTAAACATCACCCAGACAGCCGTGATAAACCCTACCAGCGAAATATACCACCTCGACCTGAAACTGGGGCGATACGAAGGTGATGCCCCGAAGTGATAGAGAAATGAGATCAGGCAAAGTGCGCCGTAGGTAACCATAAAGAACATGGAGATTATTCCTGCCACCGTATTGACATTTCCCACTGCAACAAACACAAAGGCGATCACCACTGTTACCAGCGTGGCATTAAAGGGTTCGTTTGTCGACCCGCGTCCCCGTGCCAGGAAGAGATTCACCCTCCTGGAGGGAAATGACCGGTCGCCTGCAAGTGCCTGAAGCGTTCTGGGGGCCACGAGAATTGAGCCTATTGCTGAAGAGATCGTTGATGCAGCAAGTCCCAGGGGAATGACAAAGCTTCCTCCCAGGGCAATTTTTGCCATAATCAGCTGGTGCTCTGTAAGGTCTTCAATACTTGCTGATGAGGCAAGTTTGTAGACGATAAAGAAGTAGATGATCATACCCGAAACCGTGCCCAGCGTTGTTCCCAGGGGTATGGACCTTGAAGGATTCTTCAGATCGCCCGACAATCCCACTCCGGCAGTCATCCCGGTAAACGCGGGAAATACAATAGCAAAAACAACAAAGAAACTATTCATGCTGCGCGATTCAAGGTCGAACACCGAGAAACTGTTTGTAGCAGCAAATTCAGTTTTGCCTGCAAAAAACAGGACGAGAGAGATGAAGAGAATCACAACGACAACATACAGCAACTTCACCCCGATTGTGGCGCCCTTCTTTAGAATAACGATGGAAAGCAGGAGCATGGCCGGGAGGCTGATTACCTGGCGCGGAAGATAAAAATCAAACTTTGTCCCTACCCAGTTAAAGAAGAATTCGAATGCCTCAGTAAACGCAATCACATAAAATGCCACGCTGATGGCCTGTGAAAGGTAGAGTGCAAAACCGATGGTTGCCCCGATATTCAGTCCGAATGACCTCGAAATAATGAAGTACTCTCCCCCACCCTCAACACGCTTGTTTGTTGCCAGCTCGGAAATGGCAAGGGCCGTTGGCAGCGTTACCATGTGACCAAGAAGGATGATCAGAATCACCCCCCAGAAACCAAGCGTTCCCACGGCAAAACCAAAACGGAGGAACAGGATTGCCCCGAGAATGGTTGAAATGGCCGTGAAGAATACCGGTGCGGTACCAAATGATTTAGCAGAGGGTGATTGCATGGGCTGTTTTTCCCCAAATATACAATTTGTTGTATCTGTCTGGGAATATTCCGACAGGAATTTTTAAAAATAGAGATCCCTTTCTCCCATTTTCACCTTCTCAAGGCGGTCTGCAAGCTTGTTTTTGAAACGTTCGTCGTTGTATTCGTGGAGACTCTTTTCAATTAACCGGTATCCGTTTTTCCTTGTCTTCTCCGGGGCATAATCCTCCAGGTACTCGGCAAGGGTCAGCAATGCATTTGGGGTACAGTAGCGCTTTATAAATCCGGGTACTGAAAATTCCATAAAGTGTTCTCCTGTCCGGCCCACCCTGTAGCATGCTGTACAAAAAGAGGGTATAAAACCCTTGCTGATCAGTTCGTCCATCACCTCATTCAGCGAGCGGTCATCGTTAATCTCAAACTGCTCAGCATTCAGGTCCTGCGTCGCCTTGCTGTCCGAATAGCCCTTCATTTCAATTTTTGTTCCCCCGTCAATCTGCGAAACACCAAACCGAAGTACCTCCTCCCTGATATGGGCAGGCTCCCGGGCTGTGAGGATCAGACCTGTATAGGGAACGGCCAGCCTCAGTACTGCAACCATCCTGGTAAAATCCTCATCGGACACCAGGTATTTTTCATTTATAGTGACATTTGATGCCTTTTTGATCCTGGGGAATGAAATGGTATGGGGTCCGACATTATACACTGCCTCAAAATGATTAACATGCCTTACCAGGGCCATGGCCTCAAACCTCCAGTCGTACAGTCCAAACAGTGCGCCAATCCCCACATCATCGATGCCTCCTTCCTGGGCGCGGTCGAGGGCCGTGAGCCTGTGGTCATAATTCCGCTTCATGCCTGCGGTATGGTATTGTGCATAGGTCCCCCGGTGATAGGTCTCCTGAAATACCTGGTAGGTGCCGATACCAGCCTCCTTTACTTTTCTGAACCCTTCGATATCGAGCGGTGCAGCATTAATATTAACCCGCCGGATCTCTCCGTTTCCCTGCTTCACCTTGTATACCGAGCGCACAGTGTCGGCAATAAAATCGGGATTGTATTTCGGATGCTCCCCGAAGACGAGGATCAGTCGTTTCTGACCGGTATCTTCGAGCATCTTCACTTCACTGATCAACTCCTCCTGAGTCAGCGTCATGCGCTTCTGCTCCTTGTTGGATGTCCTGAAACCACAATATTCACAATTGTTTGTACATAGATTTCCAACATACAGTGGTGCAAAAAGCACAATCCTGTTGCCATAAACATTCTCCTTCAGCGTACGGGCACCCTCCTTGATCTCTTCGATCAATTCCGGATCTTTCGTCTGCAGCAATACAGCGGTCTCCTGAAGTGTTAACCTGTTTTTGTTTAATGACTTCCGGATAATTTCCCTGACCAGCTGTTTGTCGGTCCGGGTGTTATTCAAGATATCCCATATCTCCTCCTCAGAGATGAACGGCTTCATCGCCTCGTCAGGAATCGCATACACTTGCGGATCATAAATCATCTTTCTGTCGTTTTTATGACCTTTGGAAGCAGGAATGCTGAAAATAGTAAGAAACTTTGGCTTTGCTCTTCTCCTTAAGTACCTCCTCCGGATCAGATGTATCAATTGACTCCTTGGTGCCAGATATTCCAACACCGCAGATACTGCAAAGGTATATATTGTTATTCGGATAACAATAGATATTCGGAAAGAAAGGTAAAAAAGCATTTTTTTATGAACAATGCTTACCTTTAAGGAAAACTTTTACATGCGACAATTCACTGTTGTCATATGCATATTTGCTTTTTTTCTCCGGACATGGTCACAGGCTGAGGTGCCGCGTTATCAGCTCAATCCCGGAGAAAGGTACTTTATTACACAGGAACTCATACAGGAGACCCAGGCCGAAACCAGTCACCTCAAAGACAATACTACACTCGATATCAATTGCACCATTGAATTCCTGGTCGAATCAATTTCTCAAGACGGCAACTACCTTTTTACCTGCCGGTACAGCGATCTCAGCCTAAGCTTCTTCTCACCCCGGGCTGATCTGTACATCAGCAGTCAAAACCCGGCGTTCAACAATATGCAAGACTATATGAAAGAACTGGAAAAACATCGTTTTCAAATTGTCCTGTCGCCCTACGGGGAGTTGCTGGATGCCGACTCACTCGATCCGTTTATCGATTCCCTTTTCTCCGGAGCATCAAAAAAAATCCGGCATCATGAACTCTTCACCAAAACTATCCGGGAAGCATTTGGCAGCAATGCCTTATCGGGCCTCATCAATTTAACAATCAATGTTTACACTGACACGCCGAGAGAAAACATTGTAAAACATGGGACCATTTCATTCAACGCGAGGTCGTTGCCGGTAAAAAACAGCTTCTATTACCTCCCTGTAAATGAACATTCACTTAGGGTACAGGGGGTCGGCATCATTGAAGAGAGTGAAGATGTCATTGAACGTGGTCGCACTTTGATTCATACAACGATGCTTGGACAGCAGACCTACGATTTGCTATTCCACATACATACCGGGTGGCTCATCAGAGGCGTGTCAAAACAGCGGATCCAGGGTATTTCCACCCTGTATGAACATGATGAACTCCCTCAGGGTCTGAAAATTCCTTCGGTGACAGTTTCAGAATATACGTTCAGAGGAGGAAAATTACCGAACAATTAAATGGTGGTCGTATGCGGATAAAAAAAATAGCATGTCTCCTGTTTATATTCGGCTTTAGTACCGGAATTGTAACTGCGCAGCCCTATGAACATGCAATAGGAATCAAGGCCGGATACTCTTCAGGGGTCGTCTATAAAATGCTTGCATACAGAGGCGGTGCATTAGCCGGACAGGCACTTTACAACAACCGCGGGTTCCAGTTCACGGCCCTGTATGAGTATCAGTTTACACCCTATGCAAAAAAACGGCTCTACTACTATGGCGGAGGGGGAATACATGCAGGTAACTGGGAAGATGAATTTGCACTGGGGATCGCGCTATCACTGGGTACGGAATTTGTTTTCAGGAAGGCGCCCCTCACCGCAGGTCTGGAATGGAAGCCCATGGTCAACCTTTACAGGACTTTTGGTTATGCCATTCCCGATATCGCGCTGACGGTCAAAGTGATATTACAATAGGTGATGTAAATTGCAACGCTTATCCGTTCATCCAATCCAATTATTCTTGTCCGCAGTGTGCAATAAAAAACATCCGGATAGCGGTTTAAATGATAAAATTATTGTATTTTGAACGGCATGTTGCTGATTTAAACAGAAAAACGAAACACCATGATACCCGGAATTAATGAGCTTAAGAATGCAGTAAAGAGATTAAAACCCTATGTGCACAACACACCTGTTTTTGAATCCCGCACGATCAACCAGAGAACCGGGGCAACGGTATTTTTTAAATGTGAAAATTTCCAGCGGATGGGGGCCTTCAAAATGCGGGGGGCTACGAACGCCATTCTGCAGCTTTCCGAAGCTGAAAGGGCCAAGGGGGTGGTTACCCATTCCTCCGGAAATTTTGCACAGGCACTTGCACTTGCAGCCAGGACACTCGAAACAAAAGCCACCATCGTTATGCCCTCGAATGCACCATTGGTAAAGATCAATGCTGTGAGGGAATATGGTGCCGAAATTGTTGAATGTTCCCCTACATTGGAATCCCGGGAAAAGACATGCGAAATGGTCATGAACAAAACCAGTGCCACCTTCATTCATCCGTATGATGACATCAACGTCATCGTTGGGCATGGAACCGCAGCATATGAATTAATTGAAGAGGTGGGTGAACTCGACATCCTCCTTGCGCCTGTCGGGGGTGGCGGACTGATATCCGGCACTGCCATTGCGCAGCACCACCTGCTTCCTGAGTCCCAAACAATAGGGAGCGAACCCTTCGGTGCCGATGATGCATTCCTCTCGATGAAGATTGGCAAGATCCAGCCCTCGGTGAACCCGATAACGATAGCAGACGGCCTGAAAACCCAGCTCGGGAACCATACCTTTCCGATCATACATAAGCATGTCAGCAATATCATCCGTGTTGAGGAGTCTGAGATCATCGCCGCCATGAAATACATCTGGGAGCGGATGAAGATCATTATTGAGCCCTCAAGTGCCGTTGCAGTTGCTGCCCTGTTTAGAAAAAAGGAGCGGTTTCTTAAGAAGCGCGTAGGGATTATTTTATCAGGCGGAAATGTTGACCTTACAGAGCTGTAAACGGGAAATAACAATGTACATTTTTTGGCAATCAGGAATGTACAGTTTT
>CAYOVC010000065.1:0-10872 GCA_964407305.1 uncultured Bacteroidaceae bacterium
GATACTGGTGTAAAATGTCTATTTTTGCAACCTCATTCCGGTGACTTGTTGATATGTAAGCCGTTTTGGCAAACATTTTGTACGATTTTACGTATAAATATGTTGTTGCGGTGATAACTAAAGCATATCAAATAGCGCAATGAGTCAACATAAACCGTAATGCCATTTATAAAATACTGAATAACAAATATATAACATACAATATCGTGAAAAAAACATATATCATTCTGGTTGCATCGGTACTGCTCTCTTCAATGCCGCTGCGGGCACAGTTGCCATCCCTCGATTTTATTTACGGCTATACCAACGATGCGCGTTTGCTGCTGGAGAATTACCTCCGGCCCTATGCAAATATTATGGGAGCCAACCTGAACGCGGGTTGGTACAATACGGCCGAGCCCCATAAATTCGGCGGATTTGATATTACAGCAACGGTGAGTGTTGCTTTTGCGCCGACTTCTGCGCTTACGTATGATTTAGCCGGACTGACGGGATTGAATGCAACTGTGGAGGGGCCTACAACGATTGCACCCACGGTGGCCGGAACGATGGATGCCAGGCCCGAGCTGGTGTACAAGGGCATCGTGAATAATCCGTCGACCGGCATGACAGAGACATTCGAGCTTGTAAGGGTACAGCATCCTGACGGTGCAAGGCTCCGTGATGGCAGGGCACTCGATTTTCTGCCGCTACCCATGGCCCAGGCGAGTATTGGGTTGTTCAAGGGAACGGACCTTACCCTGAGGTTTGTACCCGAGGTGAGGGTGGCAGACTACGGACGGATCGGACTGTTCGGGATCGGGGGCCGACATTCGATCTCGCAGTGGATCCCGGTGATCAATAAGCTTAAGTTTATTAATATTGCCGTGCAGGGTGGGTACACGAAGGTTGCCACTTTGGCGCAGTTAAATATGCAGCCTATTGCGGAGGTGCCTGCTCCTGAATCCCATAACTGGGATGATCAGTTTATCCACATGGATATCTCGGGCTGGACGGTGAACCTGATCGCTTCGCAGTCGATTCCGCTGATCACGGTCTATGAGGGGATCGGTTACTCAAGTTCCCTGGTCGATTTTGCAGTGACGGGACATTACCCGATTAACACAATCATAACGGAGGAGGGTGATGATTTTGGAAAGACAACGTATAGCATTGTGCAGGATCCTATCCCTGAAGGGAGTATGCAGATCGAGAACTTCAAAAACCTGCGTCTGAACGCCGGGGTAAGGGTGAAGCTGGCACTGCTGACGCTCCATTATGATTTTACGCGAACGCTCTATTCCACGCACACTGTGGGTGTGGGAATCTCTTTCAGGTAGCAAATTAAAACCCCGATAACTCCATGAATACAGTTGGCAGCAACAGCAGCCAGCCTGTGATGATCAGGATCACCATGAAGGGAATGATCCATTTCACCCATTTTTCATAGGGGATACGTGCGATACCCAGCACGCCAATCAGCACCGGTGATGTGGGTGTGATCATATTCGTAAAACCATCACCAAACTGGAAAGCCATCACGGTGGCCTGCCTGGAGATGCCGATGAGGTCGGAAAATTGCGACATGATCGGCATGGTGAGGGCCGCTTTCGCGGAGCCACTGGGGATCACAATGTTGATACCGGTCTGGATAATATACATCACCGTAACGGACGCTATTTTACCGAACTCCTGCATCGATTTCGACATGTAATACAGCAGCGAATCGATGACCTTCCCATCTTCCAGGATCACCAAAATGCCCCCTGCCAGTCCGACAACGAACGCTGCGGTGAGGATGTCCTTCATCCCGGCAGAGAACTGTCGTACAATCTCGTTCGCACCGCTGTTCATGGCGATCCCGCTGGCAAGCCCGAGTACCAGGAAGAGCGTGGCGATCTCCTTGATATACCAGCTGAAGCCCATGACACCGACGATCAGGTAGATGATGGTGAAGGCCAGGAGGTTGAGTATGAAAAAGTGGATCGATTTGCGGAGTGCAAAAAAGCTGGTGACGATGAAGATGAGGGTGAGCGCAGGGATGTAATAACCAGAATATGTACTGTTTCCAATGCTGAGCGTGATGTTCGGGTTGAGCACCGAGAAGAGGATCATGGCCACTGAAAGGATGCCGTAGGTGATCCAGGCGGAGAGCGGGGTGTAATATTTCATCTCCTTCAGGTCGACCGTTTTACGCTGGCGCCAGTATTCGTCCTCTTCGTATACGATGGAATTCTTTGGCGACTTCCTGAGGCGGGCGGCATAACGCAGGATCCAGCCGATGCCTATGACATTGATCACGATCCAGCAGAAGAAACGGTATTCGATACCGGAGAAGAGCGGAATACCGGAGAGTCCCTGGGCAATACCGATGGTAAAGGGATTGAGCAGCGCACCGGCAAACCCGAGTCCGGCAGCAACAAAACAGAGGCTCACCCCCACGATGGAGTCGTACCCCATGGAGATGGCCAGCGGTATAAAGATGATCGTGAAGGCGATGGTCTCCTCGCTCATACCGAAGGTGGCGCCGAATATGCTGAATATGAGCATGACGAGGGTGATAACGATATTGTCCACCCCAAGGAACCGGAAGAACTTAATTCGGTCGAGCTTTCTGACCTGCAGGAGGAATGTCTGTATACCGACGTCGATCGCTTTGCTTTCGTTCATGATCCAGAAGGCGCCGCCGATGATGATGATGAAGACGATGATATCGGCTTTGTCGACAAATCCGTCGAACAGGGCGGAGAAGACCTGCCAGGTCTGGGGATTGCTCTCTGTGAGCTGGAACGATCCCTCGACAATGATTTCGCGTTCCTGTTCATTGATGGTGACGGTTTTTCGTTCGAACTCGCCGCCGGGAACGATCCAGGTGAGGATGGCCGCGGCAATGATGAAGCCAAAAACAATAACAAATGTGTGGGGGACATTGATCTTCTTCGCCATGATTTTTGAATTTGACCGGTAAATATATAAAAAATGGATATTAACGCGCATCCCGGAATTTCATGTAAATACAAAAGGACTTCTCCGGATCATCAACTGTTTTTTAAAGTGATGTAATTCAGCTTGGTTTGTATGTTCTTTGTGAGGGTTGTAAGGAAGACATTCCAACACTGTTTTAATCTTTCTTGTTTGATATTTTAGTCTTAATATAGAGGAATCATTATCTTTAAAATCAAATTTCAGTAAACTGATTGAGTCACGCATGGAGAAGAATTATAGCCTGAATGAACGTAAAGAGGAGTTGCTGAAGATGTGCCGGGAGGAGTATGACAGCAAGGGTCAGGCGATCGTATTGCGGTCGCAGGAATTCCTGGAGAAGGAGTTGGAGGAGCGCAAAGGTGAGGCTAAACAGAGATTGGGAAGTACTGCACTTGACCTGGCTGATATACTAATTCGCGAATTGGGTATGGATCCGCTGGGGGTCTCTGCCGCATTGATCCTTCCGCTTGCAGAGGACAATGAAGCGTTGCTGTCGAAGGTGAATGATTCTCTCGGACAAAGGGTAGGATTAATCCTGAAGGAGTACCTGAAGATCAGCTCCCTGGATACCAGCGCATCAGTTAAGCAGTCGGAAAACATGAGCAACCTGATCCTATCGTTCTCAACCGATTTCAGGGTGATTCTGATAAAGATTACGGAGAGGCTCTACCAGATGCGCCGCTCCGGTTCAAGGATCAGCAACAAAAGCATCACTGCTGCCTGCGAGGCAAAAGCGATCTACTCGCCATTGGCGCACAGACTGGGACTCTATACCGTGATGTCGGAGATGGACGATATTGCTATGAGCATCCTGGAGAAGGAGGTATACAGGGATATATCTAAAAAACTGAGGGCCTCGAAGGAACGCCGTGAAATTTTTATCCAGGATTTTATTGCACCGCTGAAAGTCCGCCTTGAACGTGAAAAATTGAAATTCGAGATTGTGGGACGGCCAAAGTCGATCTCCTCAATCTGGCGGAAGATGCAGAAGCAGCATGTGGAGTTTGATGAGGTATATGACAAGTTTGCAATCAGGATCATTCTGAATAGCACTCCGGCTAAGGAGAAGAGTGACTGCTGGAGGGCGTATTCTGTCGTTGCGGATATCTATCAGCCCAATCCTAATCGAATGCGTGACTGGATCTCGGTGCCGAAATCGAATGGATATGAATCCCTGCATACAACGGTGGTGATCCCGGGTGGTGAATGGGTGGAGGTTCAGATCAGGACCGTCAGGATGAATGAGATCGCGGAGAAGGGACTGGCGGCGCATTGGAAATACAAAGGTATAAAAGGACAGGCGGGAATCGATGAATGGTTGGGTAGGGTGAGAGAAGCTCTGGATCACAGTGACCCTGAGGAGACAGCGAACCTGATCGATGACATGAAACTGAGCCAGTTCAGCAAGGAGATCTTTGTCTTCACGCCAAACGGTGACCTGAAAAAATTTCCTGAAGGGGCGACCGTACTGGATTTCGCCTACGACATCCATACCGATGTCGGCTCTGGCTGTACAGGGGCAAGGATCAACGGGAAGAATGTTCCGATCAGGCATAAGCTGCACAACGGCGACAAGGTGGAGATCATCCGGTCGAAAAACCAGCGTGCCAAGGTCGACTGGCTCAATTTTGTAACTACTTCGAAAGCAAAATCGAAGATCAAACAGGCACTGAAGGAGGAGAAGCTGAAGGAGGCTGAGCATGGAAAAGAGATATTACGTCGGAGATTCAGGAACTGGAAGATTGAATACAACGACAGCAATGTTCGTAAGGTCATACAGCATTTTAAGTATAAAGATTCGATCGATCTTCATTATGATATTTCAATAGAGAAGATTGACCTGTTATCTATCAAGGAGTTGTTTTCTCAGAAAGAGCAGCCCATTGAGCACAAAGCGATACCTATTGAAGAGGAGCAGGTTGATAAGCTGCTCAGAAACGCCATCGGCAAGGCGGAGGACATTCTTGTGATCGATGAGAAGATTGCCAATATTGATTACAAGTTGGCGAAGTGTTGTAATCCGATCCATGGCGACAGTGTCTTTGGGTTTGTAACACGCACGGCCGGGATCTCCATCCACCGGATGAATTGTCCGAATGCACACCAACTGCTTACCCGCTATGGTTACAGGGTGCTAAAGGCACGGTGGACACAGACGCATGCTGACACCCGTTTTTCTGTCTCTATTCTGATCACTGGCCAGGACGATATCGGGATTGTTAGCAACATCACCGATGTAATCTCAAAGGACCTGCAGGTGAACATGCGATCCATCTCCATTAATTCTAAAGATGGGATGTTTGAGGGAACCATTACGCTCTTTGTTAAGGATACCCAGCACCTGGAGGGGCTCATCCGAAAAATTAAGAAGGTGAAGGGGGTGGCTGGTGTGAGGCGGATTGATTAATCATAAGTTGAGCGATCATTATATTTTTATGATTAAAAGATTTACAGATAACCTCCTCATCATTGGTGAAGTAATCAGAGGAATATATAAAAAGTAAATAAATTTAAAATTTATACAGATGAGCAGAATTTTAACATCAGGAATTATTGCTTTGGTTTTTGGCCTTTTTCATGGTTGTGGGAGCGAAGGGGCAAAAAGCATTTCAGACAAGAAACCCAATATCATTTTCATCTTTGCCGATGATCAGTGTTACTCAACGATCCACGCTCTGGGGAACAATGAGATCAAAACCCCGAACCTGGATAAACTGGCACAGGCAGGGGTAACTTTCACACACGCCTATAACATGGGTGCGTGGCATGGTGCAGTTTGTGTGGCCAGCCGTGCCATGCTGAATACTGGAAAATTTGTATGGCGTGCCCATGCTGTTGAAAATAGTCAGCATGAAATAGTTGAAAGAGGGGAGATGTGGGGACAGTTAATGAAAAAGGCAGGTTATGATACCTACATGACCGGCAAGTGGCACGTTAAAACAGATGCAAAGGATCATTTCGAACATGTCGTTCATGTCAGGCCGGGAATGCCTAAAGATGGATGGAACAGGGATCTGTTCGCAAAGCTGAAAGAGATGGAAAAGGAGGGTGCCACCGATTTTTCTGGAGTTTTACCCCCGGGATACCACCGGCCGGAAGGTCCGGATGACAAATCTTGGACACCATGGGATACCACATTCGGAGGATTTTGGGAAGGGGGAAAGCATTGGAGCGAGGTACTGGGTGATGATGCCCTTTCGTTCATTGATTCGGCCAAAAACCGTGACAACCCTTTTTTTATGTACCTGGCCTTCAATGCTCCACACGATCCCCGGCAATCGCCCAAAGAATTTGTGGATATGTATCCGCTGGAGCAGGTCTCCGTACCGGAATCCTACCTCGATGAATACCCCTATAAAGATGAGATCGGCTGCGGTCCTTCGCTGCGTGATGAGGCGCTGGCCCCGTTCCCCCGAACAGAGTATGCCGTTCAGGTAAACCGCCAGGAATATTACGCGATCATCACCCACATGGACCAACAGATAGGGCGCATACTGGAAGCCGTTGAAAAATCGGGCATGGTCGACAATACCTATATCTTCTTTACGGCCGATCATGGATTGGCTGTCGGAAACCATGGATTGATCGGCAAGCAAAATATGTATGATCACTCTATACGGGTACCGCTTTTTGTTGTAGGACCGGATATTCCAAAGAACAAGCAAAAGGATGTTGATGTTTACCTGCAGGATGTTATGGCCTCTTCGCTTGAGCTTGCAGGATTGGATAAACCGGAATATATTGAATTCAACAGCCTGATGCCGTTTGTCAGAGGTGAGCGGGATGAATCTTTTTATCCTGCCATTTATGGATGCTATCAGAAAGACCTGCAACGGATGGTCCGCGCCGATGGCTTCAAACTGATCGCTTATCCGCGTGCAAAAACATTCAGGCTTTATGATCTTGGAAATGATCCGCAAGAGCTGAACGATCTCGCAGGTAATCCGGATTATAAGGAGATTCAGACGAAATTATACAATCAGTTGCTGGATCTGCAGAAAGAGATGGATGATCCAATTGATCTGGCTAATTACTTTCCCTCAAAACTGTAATCGATTCAAAACTTTAAAATAATCCTTGTGCTTGTATAAAGAATTAAGTGATTATTTGCCAATTATTAAGTGTAGTTTTTGATATTGTTAAAAAAATAAGTCTATGAAAAAGGTGGTTTTTTTGGCATGCTGTGTTTCAGCAGGAGCTTTCACAGGTTGCTCGAATCAGAATCAACCGGCGGAAATGGATCATCCCAATGTAATAATGATTATGACTGATGATCATGGTTATGGAGATATCGCCTCCCACGGTCATCCCTGGTTGAAAACTCCAAACATAGATCAGTTAAGGGAGATGAGTGTAAGATTAACCAATTTTCATGTCGATCCCACCTGTGCGCCGACACGTGCGGCATTGATGACAGGAAGGTATTCTGCGCGTGTTGGGGTGTGGCACACCATTATCGGCAGAAACCTGGTCCGCGAAGATGAAACAACAATTGCTGAGGTTTTCAGAGATGCAGGCTACCGAACAGGGATGTTCGGCAAATGGCACCTTGGCGACACCTATCCCTATGGTGCAAGATTCAGGGGATTTGATGATGCAATCGTGCACTATGCAGGTGGGGTCGGACAAACACCCGATTATTGGGGCAACGACTACTTCGAGGATCATTTCAATGATAACGGCGTTTGGAGAAGATTTCAGGGATATTGTACCGATGTTTGGTTTGACGAGGCGCTCAGGTTTGTCAGGGAGAGCAGGGACCAGCCATTTTTTCTCTATCTTTCCACCAATGCTGCCCATCAAACCAGACAACATGTTCCGGAGCGATATAAACAGGTCTATAAAGACGTTGATACCAACGACCGGCTCCGGATATACTGGGGGATGATCACCAATATCGATGACAACCTCGGTGTAATGATGGAGCGCCTTGAACACTGGGGCCTTCTTGATAATACCATTATTCTCTTTATGAGCGACAATGGATCCTGTATGGGGCAAGGGAGATATCCGGAAGAACAGCAAGATGAATGGTCGGAACGTTTCAATGCCGGCATGAGGGGTAATAAAGGATCGCATTATGAGGGCGGTCATCGTGTTTTCTGCTTTGCCTACTATCCACCAGCCGGTATTGCAGGCGGTCGAGACGTTAACCAGGTCACGGCACACATTGATATCATGCCAACACTGCTCGAGTTATGTGATATTCCTGTACCTGAGAATATTCAGCCTGATGGGACCTCTCTTGTTCCGCTACTAACAGGAAATGATCAGGATTGGCCGGAACGAACCCTGTTTGTTCACAACCAAAGGGTACTCGACCCGATTAAATGGAAGCAAACATCGGTGATGACAGACAACTGGAGGCTTGTCGACAACAAGGAGTTATATGATCTCAGCACAGATCCTGGTCAGGAAAACAACCTCATTGCAGCGCATCCCGAGATCGCAAACCGTTTAAGTGATGAATATGAGCGTTGGTGGGAGGATGTGAGTCAAAGATTTGATGAAACGACACCCTTGTATATAGGCGCTAAGCAGGAAAACCCCGTTGTTTTAAATGCCCATGACTGGATGATTGATGAGCACCCTCCATGGAACCAGCCACATATTTTGAACAGGCCGGTCCAGAATGGTCCATGGCGAATAAAAGTTGCAGAACCTGGTAACTATCAATTCGTTCTTCGTGAAAGACCTAAGGTTGCTAATTTTCCTCTAACAGCGACTGAGACAAGATTGCGTATAGGCGATCAGGTTGATGAACGTATGGAAGTTACACCCGGAGCTACAGGGGTTCGGTTCGATTGCGAACTTCAGGCGGGCGATACTGATTTGCAGACATGGCTCATAGAGGAAGATGGCACATCGCGTGGTGCATATTTTGTCGAAGTCAATCGGATTGAGTAGGTTCATAAGATTCTTGGTATTTAAGACACCAGGTTTTCGGCAAGTAAAATACAACAACTAATGATAATTTGATCTATGAAAACATTTATCGCATTATTTTTCATTACACTATTATCTTTCATTAACTTGTCTGGTCAGAAAACCACAAATCCTGATCGACCGAATATCATTTTCTTTTTTACCGACGACCAGGCTTACGATACCCAAAAAGATTACGGCAATCCGGATACAAAAACACCTCATATCGATCAGTTGGCGGAACAGGGAGTGGTATTTCTCTGGCACTATAACACAACTGCAATCTGCATGGCCAGCAGGGCCAATGTAATGTCAGGATTGTATGAATATAAGACAGGCTGCAATTTTGACCATGGTCATCTGGCTACGGAATTATGGTCAACCTCCTATCCGGTATTGCTCAGACAATCGGGTTACAGGGTGGGGTTTGCCGGTAAATTCGGGTTCTCTGTTTCAGATAGCACTGATGCCTGGGGAAAGGAGGGTGATATTGCCCGTCACGATTTTGATTTTTGGGCCGGCGGACCAGGGCAAACTTCTTATGTAACCGCAAAAAATGAATCTCTGAAAGCATATGCAGACAAATATCCTCATAGTACGAGGGCCTATGGGGCCGCTTCGATTGATTTCATCAGGGAATCTGTGAAAGAAGATAAACCTTTCTGCATGAGCGTATTCTTTAAAGCACCGCATCGCCCGGTTGAACCCGATCCCATGTTTGATGATATCTACAAGGAGACAGTGTTTCACAAACTGCCCAATTATGGCAGGGAAGCCGGGGAACACCTGGCGCCCCACTCCAGGATGGGAAGGCAATACCCACGCTTTGAAGAGTGGGGCTATGACAAGAAAGATACGTACCAGGAGGCTTTGCGTAAGTATAACCAACAGATCTATGGTGTAGATTATGCGATCGGTATGGTAATGGAGGAGTTGAAAAAACTGAAAATCGATAAAAACACTGTGGTGATTTTCTCTTCCGATAACGGATTTTTTAACGGATCACACGGATTGGGCTCCAAAGTACTTCCCTACGAAGAAGGCGCCCGTGTACCGCTGATAATTGTCGATCCCCGAGTAAGAACAGGCAAAAAGATTGTTAAGACAAGTTCACTTACCGGTAATGTGGATATTGCGGCTACCATACTCGATCTTGCAGACATAGATATCCCTTCTTTTTACGACGGGACCAGCTTGCTGCCGATCCTTAAGGACACTAAGCTACAGGTTCGGGAAACCCTCCCGATTATCCAGGTCTGGGGACCGGAAGCAACGCACTGTCTGACTGTGATGGATGATAGGTATAAATATATCTATTGGTTTTATGAAGACGGTGAAAGGAACCTTTTTCCCACCGAAGAGCTTTTTGATCTTCATAAAGATCCTTATGAAATGGAAAACGTGATTGATCATCCTGAATGCCAGTCACAGCTTGTTAAAATGAGAAAGATTTACGACCGTCAACTGGAGCATTGGAAAGACGAAGGTGTAAAGTATAATGGGTATGAGGAATATGGTATATTATTCGACAGGAATATACCATTCTCAGTAAAACAAGAAGTGCAGAGAAATATGTCCGATTGATTTGAGTGAAATATTTGCTTCAATCATATGATGAAACTTATGCGTTGATTCGTAAACTTTCACTTCACGCACTAATATCATTTAAACAGAAAAATAGCACTCAGTACCTCGGATCAGCCTTCAGTGGCATCTTCTCCATCTTTTCGACGGTCATGCCTGGGAACCCCAACTCCTCGGTGATCTCCCCCAGCAGCAGGTAGATTCCCGCCCCCTTGTACGGCCACCGCCTGAGCGATCCCGGGAAATTGACCACGTCGAAAAATTCGCCGTGCTGGTCGATAAAGGTGCCGAACTGCATCCATTCCCGCTTCACCGTTCGGACATTCTTCGTCGTCACCAGCCGCCCCAGCATCCGCCGTCTCTTCCCCACATGCTGCAGCATCTCACCCGCCATCACCT
>CAYOVC010000066.1:0-10824 GCA_964407305.1 uncultured Bacteroidaceae bacterium
AGACAGCATTGATGCATTCTCTACAGGAATTATCAAGCACACAATCAAGGACCCGCGGGGGAGTGTCCAAAAGGTTCACTCGGCCTATTATCCGCTTACAATCTTCAATCAAAACCTCGGAATTGTCTTTACAACCAGTCAGACGGAATTCAACAGGTTTTTTATTAACCAAAATAGGATTGTTTCCCTGTTTACCTTCATAATCACGCTTGCATTGATCGTATATCTGTTGCTTGTTAACAGGCGGAGCGTGAAAAATAAGAAGCGGCTGATGATGTCTGAAAAAGTGTTCCGGCAGGTAATAGAAAAATTCCCGGTGGGGATTATGATTTTGGACCAGGGGAACATTATCAAAAATATCAATAGCGCAGCACAGCGCATGATGTTTTTAAACGACAGAGAAAACCTTATTGGACAGGATTTTTCAAAACAATTTCTCTTATCAAACAAGTACCTGTTGAAAGATGATGTTGATCCTTTGGATACATCAGATTACCTGTATTATGAAAAAGAGGGAATAGAAACAGTAATTTTCAGGACTGAAGAGAGAACCAATATTGGTGGTGAGGAGCTGCGCCTGATTGCACTGATCGATGTCTCTCCCATCGAAAGATCCAGGAAACAGGAATTTGCTGCAAATAGGGCCAAATCCGAATTTCTTGCATCGATGAGTCATGAGATCAGGACACCGATGAATGGGATTCTGGGAATGGTGGAAAGCCTGTTGGATGCCAGGCTCTCAGGTGAAGTGAAAGAAAAGGTAACAATCATCAAGAAATCTTCCGACCTTTTAATGACACTTATCAATGATATTCTGGATTTCTCAAAGGTAGAGGCGGGGAAAATGATGTTGGAGGAAATTCCTTTCAGGTTGAGGGAGGAGATTACTTATTTAACAGATCTTTTCAAACCCCTTGCAGATGAGAAGGAGCTGCATATAGAAACGGAAATAAATACTGCGGTACCCGATAAAATAATCGGAGATCCTTTCAGGTTAAGACAGGTAATCTCCAACCTTCTGAGCAATGCAATTAAATTTACTGAAAGCGGAAAAATTGTGATCGGGGCGGATTTGATGGAGAGCTACAAGGGCCGGTTACAATTGCTGTTTTGGATAGAAGACACAGGAATCGGGATACCTGAAGATAAAATAAAGACAATTTTTGGTTCCTACCATCAATCCAGGGGCTCTGTCAGCAGGAAATATGGAGGCACAGGGCTGGGAACAGCCATCGCCAAACAACTCGTCGAGCTTATGAATGGAGAGATATGGGTAGAGAGTCCATCAAGAATTTCAACAGCAACCGATTCCCCCGGTTCCAGGTTCAGTTTTACAATGGAGGTATACGCTAATGAGAAGTTGGCTAAAAATTACAATTTTAAGGGAATTAAGAAACTGAATCAGATTACAGCCCTCTATCTAACCAAGGAGCCTGACCCAGAAAAAAATACCATTAACAAATTACTGCACCAATTTGGGGTGAATATCGTCACGAAAATTTACCAGGACATTACCATAGATACTGTTATACACCACCTCGAATCAAAAAAGAACCTTTATCAATTGGTTATCGTTGCCGATAAAAATAAACTGGATGGGTTTGCCCTTGCCGGCAGATTGAAAGATGAAGGGCTCACAGCCAGCTTGCCATGTATCATGGTTTGTAACAATGACCAACCCGGCAACTATAGTATATCCAAGAAACTGGGTATCGACTATTACCTGATTGAACCTGTAGAGGGAAAGGAGTTGTATGATATAATCCGGGATATTTTTCCCGGGCTGGAAGATTATCATGGTATTGCTCCTGATTTGAACACGTTACCACCCAACCTTTCAATCCTTCTTGTTGAGGATAACATTATCAACCAGAAAGTTGCCCAGTCCATATTCAAGAATATCGGCTATGAGATTACAATCGCTTCAAATGGAGCTGAAGCAATTGAAATGGTAGAGAAAAACCGGTACGATATTATTTTTATGGACCTGTTTATGCCGGAAATAGATGGGTTTGAGGCTACGGCCGAAATCCGGAAGATGGGTGTTAAAGCTCCTATTATTGCTATGTCTGCCGATCGCGGCGATGAAAGAAAAGCTCAGACGGTACTTGCCGGAATGGACGAATATCTTGCCAAACCCGCAAAAGTGGAGACCGTAAAACAACTGCTGATCAAATATTTTTCATCAAAGCGCGAGTAGTTTTACTGCTGTTTTTTATGCAGATAGCCGTATCTTTACAGCGATGTTAAGAAGAGAGGATATCGAGTTGATGGCACCGGCAGGATCCTATGAATCAATCATGGCAGCAGTCCAGGGCGGAGCAGATTCAATTTATTTTGGAATTGAACAACTGAATATGCGATCAAGGTCTTCTGCAAATTTTACCGCCGGTGATCTTCCGGGGATCGTTAAAATCGCGAACGATAACGGGCTCAGATCTTACCTTACAATCAATACGATTATTTATGATCATGAGCTGGATCAAATGCACAGGATAGTAGATCTTGCTAAGGAGCATGCTGTTTCAGCAGTGATTGTTTCCGATCAGGCAGTTCTCAACTATGCGCTTAAATCAGGCGTTGAGGTACACCTTTCAACACAATTGAATATCAGCAATATTGAGTCTTTAAAGTTTTACTCTGCTTTTGCTGATGTGGTTGTTCTTGCCAGGGAGCTGAATCTCAAACAGGTGGCTGAAATCCACAGGGCAATTGAAAATGAAGATATCAGAGGGCCTTCAGGAGCCGCCATCAGGATAGAGATGTTTATTCACGGCGCACTGTGCATGGCCATTAGTGGTAAATGTTATCTCAGTCTGCACCAATACAACCATTCGGCTAATCGTGGCGACTGTTTTCAGGTTTGCCGGGGATCATATATTGTGCATGACAGGGATCGCAACATTGAACTGGAGGTTGATAATGAAAATATTATGTCGCCCAAAGATCTTTCAACAATTCATTTCCTGAATAAAATAATTGATGCCGGCGTCAGGGTGATGAAGATTGAGGGCCGGGCGCGATCGCCTGAATATGTACAAACCGTTACCGGATGCTACAATGAGGCCCTTAATGCATATTTTACAGGTAATTATACTGCGGATCGCATCAATCATTGGAAAGAGCGGTTAAGCCGTGTTTTCAACAGAGGTTTCTGGGATGGTTATTACCTGGGACAACCGCTGGGTGCATGGAGCGAGGTGTATGGATCTGCAGCAACTACCAGGAAAATCTACATTGGAAAAGGAACAAACTATTTTGACAAAATCGGCGTGGCAGAATTTTTAATTGAAAACGATGAGATTTCCGTCGGAGATGAGATTTTGATTATTGGTCCGACAACAGGCGTCCTTGAAACCAGGGTGTCTGAATTAAGGGTTGAGAATAAAAATGTGGAGTCGGTCGCAAAAGGGGTGTTTTGCTCATTGCCCATCAATTCAGTGGTTCGACGTTCCGATAAATTATATAAAGTGATACACCAGACAAGGGACTCAGTCGGAAAAAAGTCTGATTAACCAGTTTTGAATTCTCTTTGCAGGATACGTTCAGGCTACTTGGTTAGCATGATTCGGAAAACTGTTTTTTCTTCAGGCTCCGATGATAAAACAAATATTCTTCCGTTGTGGTATGTTTCAATAATGCGCTTGCTAAGTGAAAGACCAAGCCCCCATCCCCGTTTTTTTGTTGTATACCCAGGCTTAAAGACGGTATTGAATTTCGACTTTGGAAGTCCTTTTCCGGTATCTTCCACATCAATGGTTACTGAACGTTCACCTTCTGTACACCTGATGGTAAGCTTACCTTTACCCTCCATAGCATCCATGGCATTTTTACTGAGGTTTTCGATTACCCAGTCGAGCAATGTTTCATTGACCGGTACTATGACCGGTTTTGCAGGCAGTAACAATTCAAATTCTACCGACTTGCTGATCCTTGATTTGATGTAGGAGAGACTGTTTTCAATAATTTTTGTAAGATCATTCTCCTGCAAGGCCGGTTTTGATCCAATTTTTGAAAACCTGTCGGCGATTTTTACAAGTCGTTGTGAATCTTTTTCCAGTTCATTTGTTGTGACTGGATCCGCCCCGGTATGCTTTAATATTTCAACCCAGCCAGACAAGGAAGAGATCGGAGTGCCTAGCTGGTGGGCGGTTTCCTTGGACAAGCCGGTCCAGACCTTATTCTGTTCGGCCCTTCTTGAAACACTGAAAGCAATATAAGAAACAACAATGAACAGAACAATCACACCCAACTGAAAATAGGGGAAAGCTGCAAGTTTGCGCAGCAGGTTTGAATTCCTGTAATACAGATACTGGTAATTATTATCGCCAAGATTAATCACGATACTGTCATTTTCACCCTTCATTTTTTCGAGTGATTTTATGAGGTATCTCTGCTGATCTGTTCTTGTGGTATCAAGGTTTCTGTGGGCCATAATGTTACCGTCGGCGTCTACAAGTATGACCGGAATCTGTGTGTTGTTTTCCAATACTTGTAATGGAAACAGAATATCATTTCCCGACGGGTTCGGGTTGGCAAGGATCCTGGTGGCTTCTGCCCATAATTCAATCTTTTTCCGTTCGTCCTTTGCAATATTATTAACCAGCCTGTTGGTATAGTACAATGAACCGGCGCCAATCAGAACAGCGGAAAACAGCAGGATAAATTTCCAGCGCTGTTTTTTGTCATATATGTTTACAGCCATAATTCTATTTGCTCCCGGATGTTAAGGTGACTTTTTAATCTGAAAAAAGCCTTACCGGGCGATTTATCAGTTAATAACTTCTTTATAGATCACTATCATCAATAACGAAATCAAAGACAGGTTTCTTATTTTCCGAATCCTTCCTTTTCCACCACCTCGGTTTTTCAGCCTTGTTCTCTTCGGTTGAATTTACAGTATCCATAGGAGAAAAATCAAATTCAAGAACGGGATCTTCCACAGGTTCAGTTCCCTGTTTTCCCGATTCATCTTCATCAAACATACCAAACTCCTTGTTTAAAACCCTTTTTAATTCATCTTTTTCGTTTTTAAGGTCCTGCCTGATCTTTTTTATTGCCTGTGCTTCGTCAAATTCTACAGTCATACCACTTCCATCATCATACAAAACCAGGAAAATGGTTCGCCTGTCATTTTTATCCAGGGCAATATTAAATTCAGCTTCCGGGTTGTTCCTGGCTTTATTGAACAGAAGCTCGGATAGCTTTGTTGAAACATGGTATTTATATTTTTTGTCAAAACCATGTGTGCCGGAAGCCTGGAGGTTCAGTGCAGAGGAGTTGATCTCCATTTGCGGAATCGTAATGGTACCGTTATTGATCAGGATCGTATTGCTGAGATTTGAAAAATGAACATGATCCATTTTGTCTACTTTCAAAAATTCTGACAGTTCAATAAGTGGTTGAAAATTGATGAGTTCACCGTGTTCAATAACGAATTCGTTTTCAGATACAATATCAGCTGTATGAATCGAAAAATTATCATTGAGCGTTGTAAAAAAATCTGAATTACCCGAAATGGTGCCTTCAATATTTTGATGGGTAAGAAATTCCTGCCCGAAGTTGTTGAAGGATCTGAATACTTGATTTATCTCAACACTTCTGTAGGAGGAGTTTATACTGAGTTGGTGAACAGGCTTGTGCAAATCAAAAAGTGCTATCCTGGAGTTGATGACTCCGTTCATTGTTTCAAGATAAACAGGATCAATATAAAGTCCGGGGTATTTATAGTTCAGGTTGCCGGATACTTTACCTGATTGAATCTGTCCCTTCGTAATTTTATCGAATTCAAATTTAATGATTGCTGATACGTTGTCAGGATAGATCATTCCTGATTCCCCCTCCTCTTCAAATGTCTGCGCTGCGAATAATTGGTCAATGTTCATATTGCTGCTGTAAATTTCGCCTTCAATTTCTGTTGTTGCTTTACCCGTAATGGCGTTGACAGGATTTTTCGCTGCCAGGCTGACTGAAAAATCTGTGTCGTTCAGATATCCCTGAATTTCAGTTGCCCATCGGTTCGGATCAATGTTGAACGTACCATTTAATTTTCTGAATTCCATTCTCTTCTGTTCAATACTTAAATGAAGGTCTTCTATTTCTATTTTTCCCACTGGATTTAATGAAACTTTTTCAATGATTCCCCCCTTTCGGTTCAGACTTCCATTGAGAATCAAACTTGGTTTTATTCGACCCTCACCGGTAATAATTGGCCATTTAGATATAAAGGGCTTTAATTCAGAGGCTTTTATGTCTCCCAGAAGGGTCGCTTCGTATTCGGGAGTGATGAAATTTTGAAGTTTTATTGATCCCGAGATACTGGAATTTTCAGTATTCGCGCGGATAGCGTGAATGTTTACCAGGGAAGTGGCAGCACTTTTTAAGTCACCATTGGTATATTTCCCATTAAGGCTAACGGAGTTGAATCTCAAACCGGCTTTTTTGAGTTCGAGAGACATTTTGTTGGATGAGAAATCGGCGTTTATATTTGGCGTTACAGATGTGCTCAGTAATCCGGACACTTGTACCGACAGGTCAAATTTTCCTTTGCTGCTGATTCCTTCTGGAAATTTTTTTGAATGGGCCAGGATACTGGTGAGCCATTCAATATCAATTTTATTTCCCGTTAACAGAAGATCAAGGTCTACTCCCTTGTCCTTGTCAATATAAAAGTTCCCCTTTATTCCAGCTGACAATTCACCGAGCAGCAGTTCCCCCTTTGATATGGAATAATGGCCCTGTTCTACCCTGATATCAATCTGTGAATGTATCTCCTGCTTATAAAGATAGGTCACATTATGGTTGGTGATCTTGTCGAAAAATGCTGTTCCTCCCGACTTTAATGTGTAATTTTGATCAAAAAAGTTACCTTCAAAAAACATTTCGTGGATTTTACCACCTGCCACCACCTCTTTTGCAATGTTAACATATTGAAATTGGAAGTTTTTGACATGAACTCCCCTCATCTCAACAAGCCTGGATTTTTCTTTCTCACTTTTATTACCAGCAATTGTATAATTACCTTTTCCGGATTTGTCGATCAGAATTCTGACGGAACCATCTCTGGCTTCCAGGCGCGTTATGGAAAACCTTTTTCTTAACAGGTCCGGAAGGTTGAATCTGATATAGATTCGTTCTGCGGTCAGAAGTGTATCGTGTGGGAGGGAACCAAAATCACCGGAATTAAATACGGTTCCTGACCAGATGGTTACGTTGCTGAGATAGAGAGAGATATTGGGAAAGTTTTTCAGTACACTGATTCCGATCTCCTCTACTGAAAATTTTGCATCTATATTTTCATGGATCAGCTCCGTTGCATGCTCTTTCAGTTCATCTCCATAGAACTTTGCAACTACTATACTGGCAATAACCGACAGCAAAAAGAAGATGATCAGAAATGCTGCCAGATACTCCACAAAAATCCTGATTTTTTGTACGGGTTTTCTCAAAGCTGTTTTTCTATTTTAGAAAGACATTGAAATCATCTTCTGAAGTTAATTCATAAGGTTCCTTTCCGTAATTAAAAACCCTTACTGGTTTTGTCCCGATCAGTTTCATCTCCCCTTCATCTATCCGTAGCATACATCCTTCTCTCAGTCCCAGCACGGTTATATTTCGATGAACTACAAGAAACTCCTGTATCCTCTCCTCCCGTGTTTCACCTGCATGTCCATCCGGATTACCATCAAGATAATGGGGATTGATCTGGAAATTAACCAGATGGAAAGCGCTAAAACTTCGAGGTTCCACAACAGGCATGTCATTGGTGGTTTTGATGGTCGGACATGTAATATTCGAACCGGCACTCCAGCCGATATAGGGTGTCCCGTTTAAAACCTTCTCTTTTACGGGATCAATCAGATATTGGTCATGGATCATTTTGATCAGATTGAACGTGTTGCCACCACCCACGATGATGGCTTCAGCATCGTTTACCGCTTTCCGGGGATCATTAAATTCATGGATCGATCGGATATCATGACCAATCTCCCTGAAGCGGGATTGCACCTTTCGGGTATAATCGTCAAATGAAACCGTTACTCCTGCATACGGTATAAATAATCCTGTAATCTTTCTGTTTCCAAGGAATTTTTTTATTTCTGTCTTTGGATAATCCAAATAGTCCTCTCCTGCATTTGTTGAATTGCTGATCAATAAAAGTCTCATATTTGTCCGGATAATTATTTGCTGTAAAAGTACAATAATAGGGAACAGCAAATCAGAAAGTTTTCAAAAAATATGAGATGCTTTCATAACAAAAAGCCGGGCATCAATGAGCCCGGCTTCCATTGAGAATATCGAAGATCAGAAAGATATGAGGTTCAATCCTACACTGAAAGGATTTAATTCAGGTTCTGGTGTTTCTCCAAAGAGCGGAGAAAAATAGTACGTTGCAAACAGATTGACAGCCCGGTAACCGATTCTTACAGTTGCTCCGTACCTAAAGGGTGACAGGCTGAAATCATCTTTCCTGACCTCCTTTTGTCTCCCGCCATCCCGGTATTTGATCTTCGTTTTGGATGCAAGTTTTACCCCTCCTGTTAGTCCGCCTGAAACATGAATCCTTTTATTGCCGGCAGGAATCTGAAACTCAAGTATCAGGGGTATATTCAGGTAGGTCATGGAGAGTTTTGATTTGGTGATACCGTTATAGGGCTCGGGACGTTCGATGATATTTCCGTTGAATCCTTTTTCAATTGAATTGTTAGCGTCAAAGATATAATTTGACCATTCAAACCCCATTCCTGTTACAATCCCGGCATAAGATGTCCCAAGTCCGATCCCGTATTCAAGAAAATTCAGGTTATAGTTCCACGATTTGGCGGTATTCAGGTCCATAAAGCTTCCAGTATGCAGAGAGAAGTCAGGATCAACATAGTTATTTAGTCCGATCTCGAATCCGGCATAGTGCGGGTTAAACTTTTTCTTTTTCTTCTTTTTTTCAGGCTGTTGTTCATCATTTTCATCCTGCTTCCCGTTCATTTCTATTACATTAATGGTATATCCGTCAACGCCTTCAACAATACTTAATCCTTTATTGCCCAACTGAAGTTTAGTTGTATCTCCATTGTCTTCAATAATGAAGATCTCATTTTTTCCTACAGAGACTTTTGTTTTGTCGGGGGTATTCAATGACAAATCAGGAATATCAGGAATATCAGGAACTTCCGGGATCTCAGGTATTTCTGGAACATCATAGCTTTTCGACTTTTGTTCCGGTTCTGCTATCCTGGTGGTGTCATCCTGTGCAGTGGCAGGGCCGAAAAAAAGAATTATCATGATGATTGTAATAATCTGTTTCATAGTTGTATGATTGGAATGTCAATAAAATAATTATTCGTCTTATATTTCTGCAAGGTTTTCAGAACGCTGTTGTGCAGATGTTCCATTCAAGCCTTGTTGCCTGTATGACGATAAGGAGAGGGAAAAGTTACACCAGCAGATAAAAAACAGGATTTTTTTCCGTTTGGAAGCCCGGTTCCGTGTGCTGGGTTGCCTGATCCTGTTTACACGCCCTGGTCAATGATGCTTCTATTCAAAAAACTCTTTTAATGAGCCAAAGTAGGAATCATCCCATCCCTGGCTGATATCTTCGAAAGATTCATCAGGGATGTTGGTGTGCAGCAACTCAATTTTTGTGAAGTATTTTTCAGGGGAGAGGGTTATTGTAACGATTGATGGAGCCTCCTGTTCACCAAAGTACCACTCCTGCACTATTTTTCTCTCGGGTTCAAATTGAAGATTCCTGCCCGCAATATCACCACTGTAAAGGGAAAACTCTTCCCCTGCGGTTGTGCTCATCACAGCATCTTCGCCGGTCCATAATTCAATAGAAAAGGGATTTGTTAAAGCGGCATATACTTCGGGCGGGGTGGCCTTGATTTTATAATATTTTTTCAGGTCTTTCATGTTTTGCCGAATTATTTCATGTTAAAATATTTCATTGGTTTCATTCCTGGGAGTTATGGTTGATCTCGGAGATCTCTATATGAACAATGCGGTAGCCCTTAAATACCTCAATAACGGAAAAAACAACACCATTGACAATGCCCAGTAATCCACCGAAGAAAAAGCTTATTGCCACCCAAAAATAGCTGTTTACTTCAAGATTGGACCTGATGCCGATAAGCACACAAGAGACAACAAAGAATAACAGCGCTGCAGAGTAGCTTACGATGGTAATTCGAACCATTGAGATTCTATGTATCAGGTGACTGATCTGTAATTCTATTTTGTCAATTTTATTCATTCCCTCTTTTCCTGAAGAGGTTTGATCCAGGCTTTCGGCACGCTCTGCTTTCAAAAACCTGATCCTGTCAACAACAAGTGAATACCTGCTGTTGGTGGAAAAAAGCAGGATAGAGACGGCTATGATCATAACACCGGGAACCAGCATTGAATTGATCAGTTCTGCGGAATTTGGAACCATGATATTGAATTTCGTTTATCTGCAAATTTTATCATTTCCGATGAATTTGTCACATTACCAGGTGAAAAAGTTGTAAATATGACACAGAAGGTATGAATGAAAATAAAAGATTACGGTCTGTTTTCAAGTATGTAATAGGTGTGGTCAAACGGGTTTTCCCTGTCAGCTTTTTTTTCTATTTTCGATACAATGTGGTACTTTTCAGGATCGATTTCAGGATAGTAAGTATCTCCTTCCACTTCTGTATCAATGATCGTGATATAGATTCTGTCAACCAGCGTCAAAGTCTGCCGGTAGATCTCACCGCCCCCTACGATAAAGACCTCTTCAGACTTATATCCGGCTGCGATGTCAATAGCTTGCTCTATACTTTCAGCGACAATAACGTCGGAAGG